>NZ_BMAQ01000003.1 GCF_015472005.1 Insulibacter thermoxylanivorax
ACTCCATTCTAACCGAGGATTTTGGAAATGGCTCTCTTATTTTCGGAGAATCCATTTTACACAATTATATGGACTCAACTATGTCCTCTTAGAAGTATTAGATATGCAGAAAAAAAAAAACAAAAAAAACCTCTTTACAGAGGCTCCTTAACATATGACACCAGGCCTTTGCAGCTCTGATGCCCAGGACAAGCACTGCTGTAACTCTAAGATGTGCATCTGTCTGTCCGGTTATGGTTGCTGTTGCTGCTTGCGATGAATTTCCTATAACAAATCTCCTGCGCTGTCTTCTAAGCCCCCATTCATCAAGTAAATAAGTACTATTTTTATATCGGTGATTTTTGAGAAATTATTATGTATTTTTCGTGAACAAATCATGATTAGTCATCACCGGATTCACAAACACTATGTACATTAAGGAGGGATCATCATGTACGAATAGAAGACCAAAGAAAACGAAAACAGCGTCTATGAATTTATCGAAAACATCGAGCATCCAAGGAAACGGGAAGATGCCTATAAGCTCTTAGAAATCTTTGAAGAAACGACGGGATCCCCGGCGAAGATGTGGGGGACGAGCATCATCGGCTTCGGCTCTTATCACTACGTGTACCCGACCGGTCACGAAGGGGATGCGCCTTATGTCGGTTTCTCGCCGCGCAAGGCCAAGATCAGTCTATATCTCATGCTGAGCGAAGACGATCGAGAGCAGTTGCTTAGTAAATTGGGCAAGCATACCACAGGCAAAGCATGTGTCTACATCAATAAACTGGATGATATCGATCTAGAAGTGTTAAAACAACTCATTCAACGGTCGGTCGCCTACTTACAAGAACTGTATCCTAATGGCTGACGGACCGCCCGCGCCTTAAGGTCATATTCGTGCACACCATCGCCGAGACGACAAGATGAGACGACAGATTCTGTGAACTCATCTAAGAATATGTACTTTCACGTGCTGAGTCGATAGTTTATGTCGTCTCATGCACTGTACCCGCTTCTGCGCGCGCTGAATCGACACATTCTGTCGTCTCACCCACCGTTCCTGCCTTTACCAACATCATAATGACATAACATCAAAATAAAAAACTCTTGACACACCAAAAATCTAGCAGTTATACTGGAGATGATAATTCCTATGTGTTTAATCGGAATAATAACGATGATGTAGATGATGTATGAACGGTTCGACCGGTTCACCGGAGGCCTCTTTTCCCAACATGCGCCCGGGAGCGTTGGGAAAGGGGGCCTTTTTATATACATGGATCATTCAACAACCACTTAACTGACTCACAAGGGAGGGCACATCAATGGCAAGAAAATCCCGTCATCTAACGATCATCGCTTTGGCTGTTACCCTGTTGCTTACCGCCTGCGGAAGCACCAGCGGGCAATCCCGCACGACAAGGATCAAGTCCGATGATGAACCAGGGTCGCTTACCATCCGCATCGGATATCAGAAGTTTGGCACTATGAACATCCTGAAGGCAGACGGCTCGCTGGATCGCAGACTGCTTGAACATGGCATCAAGATCGAATGGACGGAATTCCCCGGCGGACCGCAGTTGTTGGAAGCATTGAACACAGGAAGCATCGACTTCGGACATACTGGAGAAGCGCCGCCGATCTTCGCCCAAGCCGCCGGTGCACCGCTCGTCTACCTGGCCCACGAACCGCCAAGCCCCGCGAGTGAAGGCATCATCGTACCTAAGGATTCCGATATCGCTTCAATCCAAGATCTCAAGGGCAAAAAAATCGCACTGAACAAAGGTTCTAATGTGCATTATCTGTTAGTGAGGCTGCTGGAACAGGCCGGGATTTCATACGACGAGATCGAAACGATCTATCTGCCGCCGGCAGACGCCAGGGCTGCCTTCGAGAGCGGCAGCATCGATGCGTGGGTCATCTGGGATCCGTTCTTCGCTGCCGCAGAAACGGCCGCAGACACGAGACTCCTCGCAGACGGCACCGGACTGGTGCAAAATCATGAGTTCTATATCGGGGAACGCACCTTTGCTGTGAAGCATCCCGAGATCATCCAGATCATCCTCGAAGAAGCCGACAAGATCGATGACTGGGCACGAGAGCATCGAAGGGAATTAGCAGAGAAACTGTCACCCCAACTCGGCATCGATGTCCCGTCCCTGGAACGAGCCGCAGGACGCAGAGCATACGGCGTGCAGCAGATCAGCCAAGAAGTGCTCGAGGAACAACAGCGAGTCGCCGATACATTCCGGGCACTAGGCTTGATCCCATCGGACATTCGGATCGCCGATGCCGTCTTGCAGGATGATGACGATTAACAAAACTTCCCATAGTCGAAGAAGAAGCTCTTAAACGGAGGATCCTCCATACAAACAATACAAAGAGAGAAGGAGAGATGGTTATGCATATCTTTTGGTTCATCCCCACCCATGGAGACGGACGCTACTTGGGAACTTCTAACGGCGCCCGTGCCGTCGATGGAACATACATGAGGCAGATCGCTGCTGCTGCCGATCGGCTTGGCTTTGAGGGGGTCTTAATCCCGACGGGAAGTTCCTGCGAGGATCCATGGATCGCAGCTGCGTCGCTCATCCCATCCACCAAACACCTAAAATTCCTCGTCGCCCTTCGGCCCGGCTTGATGTCGCCGACGGTCGCCGCGAGAATGGCAGCCACTTTCGACCGCATCTCAGAAGGGCGGCTGCTCATTAATGTCGTAGCCGGAGGAGATCCTGTGGAACTTGCAGGGGACGGCTTATTCCTGGATCACGACACGCGCTATGAATTAACCGATGAATTCCTTCATGTATGGCGGCAGGAGCTGAAGGGGGAAACCGTTGATTTCAACGGCAAGCATATCAAGATCCAAGGAGGACGTGTACTATACCCGCCGATCCAGCAGCCGCATCCGCCCCTGTGGTTTGGCGGTTCTTCGCCGGCAGCGATGGACATTGCCGCCAAACATACCGATGTCTATTTAACTTGGGGCGAACCGCCTGCCGATGTTGCTGCGAAGATCCGCGAGGTGCAAAGCCGCGCGGAACAACAGGGCCGACGGGTGAGGTTCGGCATCCGCCTGCATGTGATAGTCAGAGAGACGGACGAAGAAGCCTGGGAAGCAGCAGAAAATCTGATCAAGCATGTCGATGATGAAACCATCGCACATGCACAGCACATCTTCTCCCGCTTCGACTCCATAGGGCAGAAAAGGATGGTTGAGCTTCACAAAGGAGATCGGAGCAAGCTTGAGATCAGCCCGAACCTCTGGGCGGGCATCGGCCTGGTGCGCGGCGGTGCAGGCACGGCACTGGTCGGAAGTCCGCTGACCATCGCCGCCCGTATGCACGAGTACCAAGAGCTGGGGATCGATACGTTCATCCTATCGGGCTATCCTCATCTCGAAGAAGCTTATCGCGTTGCAGACTTGCTGTTTCCCCACCTGCCGCTCGCCCGCAGGGTCAAACAAGAACCAAGCTCAATCAGCCCCTTCGGCGAATTGATCGCAAACCAGCTGCGTCCGGCACCAAAGGCTTCTTTGCATTGACAACAGCATCAAATCAATTAGGAGGCGGGCATACATGAGCAAACAGCAAAACCATCATCCTGCTGGAGCGAAGTACCGATTGTCAAGGCATCATCGTTTGAAGCAATCCATCGATCTTCAGCATCTCTTGCCATGGATCGTACCAGTCATCACCATCGCAGCCTGGCAGTTGTTTGGAAGTCTAGGGTGGATCTCTACACGAACCATGCCCACTCCTCTCCAGGTTGTGGAGGCCGGCATTCGCTTGACATGGAGCGGAGAACTCCTTCAATCCCTTTGGGTCAGCACGCGAAGAGCTGCTGCCGGATTGATCATCGGAGGCGGGATCGGATTCTTTTTCGGCATCTTGAACGGTACAGCACAATTGGCGGAACGATTAACGGATTCCTCCATTCAGATGATTCGCAACATCCCGCATCTGGCACTTATTCCGCTTGTCATCGTCTGGTTTGGCATCGGCGAGGAAGGCAAGGTCTTCCTCGTCGCCCTCGGTGTCGCTTTTCCCATATACCTAAACACCCTCCATGGAATCCGCAGTGTGGACCCCGGATTGATCGAGATGGGCCGTGTATATGGACTCAGCCGAGGGAATCTATACCGCTTGATCATATTGCCTGGAGCAATGCCCTCGATCCTCGTCGGTTTGCGCTACGCCCTCGGGATCATGTGGTTGACATTGATCGTTGCAGAGACGATCTCAGCCAAGGACGGCATCGGTTATATGGCGATGAATGCCCGCGAATTTTTCCAATTGGATGTGGTCGTATTGTGCATCGTTCTCTATGCTTTTTTGGGCAAATTATCCGATCTCCTAACAAAATGGTTGGAAAGGAGCTGGCTGAAGTGGCATCCCCATTTTGGAAAAACAACCGCAAACCCGACTCCATGACAGCAGCTGAAAGCTCCATGTCAACTAATCACCTCAATAACCGCTTAGCTGCAAAGGGCTTCTCATTGAACGAGGACCACTTATCTATTGGCAAAGATGCTGGAATATCCATTCATCTGCAGCATGTCACCAAACGTTTTGCCCAAGGCCCTGCAGTTCTGGATCAACTCAATTTGACGATTCACAAGGGAGAATTCGCAGCCGTCGTCGGCCGCAGCGGCTGCGGCAAAAGCACCCTCCTTCGTTTGATCGCAGGGCTGGATGAGATCAGCAGCGGAACCCTCCTGCGGGATGGAGAACCTGTAAACGGCATCGGGCCTTCGACCCGGGTTATGTTTCAAGACTCGCGATTATTGCCGTGGTTGACCGTACTGGATAATGTCAAGCTTGGCGTCCAAAGCATGAACAAAAATGAAGCCGAAGCCAAAGCGCGGGAGGCGCTCTATCAAGTCGGACTCGAAGAGCGGGCTATCGACTGGCCTGCTGTCCTGTCCGGCGGTCAGAAACAGCGTGCCGCACTGGCCCGCGCCCTGGTCAGTGATCCGCGGTTGCTGCTTCTGGATGAGCCGCTGGGTGCTCTCGATGCCTTCACCCGCATCGAAATGCAGCGCCTGCTCGAAGAGTTGTGGCTGCAACGAGGCTTCACGGCCCTGCTCGTTACCCATGATGTCAGCGAAGCCGTCGCTCTAGCTGACCGCGTGATCTTGATCGAGCAAGGCACCGTCGCCCTCGATCTAGCTGTGACTCTAACCAGACCTCGTGAGAGAGACTCGGGATTTTCCTATTTTGAGAATCGAATATTGGATCGCATACTGAATCCATCAACAAGGGGGAAGAGCACATCCGCCCGCAGCTTGCAATATCAAATATAAAAGCAGCACAATCACCGGTGATAAGAAACGCCTCTAACCCTTGATAGGATTAGAGGCGTTCTTATTTGTGATACGACGATCGATATTGTCGTTTCACTAATTATTCATGTATCTTCACACGCTGAAACAACAGTTTCTGTTGTCTCACACATCATCCCGCTTCTGCACGCGCTGAAACAACAGTTTCTGTTGTCTCACGCTCGATCTCACTTCAATTCATGCTGAATCGACACATTCTATCGTCTCAGGCACCGTTCTCGCCTCCGTACGCGCTGAATCAACAGTTTGTGTCGTCTCACGCACCATCCCGCCTCCGCACGCCCCTTCACACCTCGCACACGCCTGTCAGCGCCTTCTGCGAGCCAGTCAACCCCGCTCCCGAACCGCTCCTTCTTCCAACAGCATATGGCGCATATCATGCCCGGTTGGGTTCTGGAAGATGCGCAAACCGAATTCCGGAGCTACGGCGAAGATATGGTCGAAGATATCCGCTTGAATCGCTTCATACACCGGCCAGCGCGTATCACTGGTGAAGCAGTAGATCTCTAGAGGCAAACCGTATTCACCCGGGGCCAATTGTCTCACCATACAGGTCAAGCCCTTATGAATCTTCGGATGATTCTGCAGGTAGTTCTGGATATAGACCCGATAGGTCCCGATATTCGTCATCCTTCTTCCATTCACTACACTGGAAGGATCGATGTTATTCTCTCTGTTATACTCCTCGATCTCCCGCTCCTTGCTTTCCACGTAATCCTTAAGATAATGGATCTTCTTAAACCGCTCGATCATCTCATCGGTACAGAAGCGGATACTCGCCACATCGATGTAGATCGAACGCTTAATCCGCCGTCCTCCTGTCTCGTGCATACCCCGCCAGTTCTTAAACGAATCCGTGATAAATGCTGCCGCGGGGATCATCGTGATCGTCTTATCCCAGTTCTGCACCTTCACCGTTGTCAGAGTGATCTCGACGACGTCGCCGTCAGCGTTGTGCTTGGGCATCTCGATCCAATCGCCGACGCGTACCATGTTATTGGCAGTCAGCTGCACGCCGGCCACGAATCCCAGGATCGAGTTTTGGAAGATCAGCATCAGCACCGCAGACAATGCGCCCAGACCGCTTAACAGAAGCAGCGGATTCTTGTCAAGCAACGTAGCGATGAGAACGATCGAACCGATGAAGAATAAGATGATCTTCACCACTTGGACAAAACCCTTGATCGGCCGGACTTTGGAAATCTCATATGTAAGATAGATATCGTGCAAAGCACTTAAGAATGAGTTCACCACCAGCATGATCACTATGATCATATAAACAAAAGCAGCCTTCTCAATCAGCGGCTGATACCCTAGATACAGAGGTGCGAAATGGAAGATGATCATCGCCGGCACGAGATGGGACAGCCTTTGAAAAACTTTGCGTTCCAGTAGCTTATCATCCCAGGTAAACCTGTTCCTCTTGATCACATGGGCCAGAATCTTCAGTACGATCTTCTTCGTGATGAGATTAGCCACTACACAGAGCAGGATGATCAGGACGGACATCACGATGTACGTGAGGGTCGTCACTGTATCCGGATCCATATTAAATTGCAGAAGCCAATCCCTGATCCATTCCATCATGCATCACCTGCAACATGTTTTTCCCTTCCCTATTCTCTTATAAAAACACATATCTTAATCCTACCGCAAAAATCGACGCATTAAAACCCGGCGGTGACCGTAAAGCGATTCCTGTGAGTAAGCAGTGTGTTGCGTTCAATTAAGACTTTCAATGAGACTTTCATTGAGAACTTTCATATAAGATCTATCAATAGAAGGCGTTGAAAAGGTGCTGTCAAGAAAGGCTCAAGAAATGCTTAAGAATTGCTCAACCAGCGCCTAAGGGGCGATCTCGTGAACGCTGCTAGTAAGTGCTGATCCTACGATGGTATCAACAAGAGGGACAAAAACTTACCCTCAACATTTGACTATCTGCGCAAGATATGGCTATAATGGTCATAGCTTAATTTCCGGCAGTCAGTTGCTGGAAAGCGGGGGAACCAACTTTTTGGGGCTAATCGGCTTAACCGCCGATGGGGGACCATCTTCCCAAGCCCGTCAGCTAACCTCGTTTGCTAGTAGATGGGTCAACAGTAAACTTTCGCAATTCACGATGACCCTTTTCGTTTCGATAAGGGTCTTTTTATGTCCGCTGTAACCCTCTCATCTTAACTCATTATGATCTTCCGCACGAAACCAAATCACTTGAGCTTGCGGTCGTATAACATGAGAATCAATTTTGGACAGGAGGAATCCAGGACAAGAAGGAACCAAGCATCAGCGAAAGTTTCATATGGCCGTCTACTACTTCACTAACATCTATAAGGAGGTAGTATGAAATGGCTCAACCGAAGTACATCACGAGCATCGACAAAGTTGAAGGTCTCTCCCAAGAGGAGAGAGACAAACTGCGTCCCATTACGGAAAAATATGTTTTCCGCGCGAACGATTACTATCTCGGATTGATCAATTGGGATGATCCGAACGATCCAATTCGCAAGCTCGTCATTCCGAACGAAGGTGAGCTCAAGGAGTACGGCAGATGGGATGCCTCCGATGAAGTGACCAACTATGTCGTTCCAGGCTGTCAGCACAAATACCGCACGACAGCATTGCTGATCGTATCGGAGGTCTGCGGATCGTACTGCCGATATTGCTTCCGTAAGCGTCTGTTCCGCAAAGACGTCAAAGAAGCGATGGCCGATGTGACCCCAGGTATCGAATACATCAAGCAGCATCCAGAGATCAATAACGTCCTGCTGACAGGCGGCGACAGCTTGATCCTGGCTACGAAGAAGCTGCGCATGATCATCGAAGCGCTGCGCGAGATCGATCATGTGAAGATCATTCGCCTCGGCTCGAAGATGCCTGTCTTCAATCCGATGCGGATCTACGAGGATGAAGAGCTCTTAGACCTCATCCGCGAATACTCGACGCCGGAGAAGCGGATCTACGTGATGGCTCACGTCAACCATCCGCGCGAGCTTACACCGCAAGCACTGCGCGCATTTGAGGCCCTTTATCAAGCAGGCGCTATCGTCGTGAACCAGTCGCCGGTTCTTCGGGGCATCAACGATGATCCCGTCGTCTTAGGTGAGCTGCTCGACAAACTTTCTTGGGCAGGCGTGACGCCGTACTATTTCTTCATCAATCGCCCTGTAGCTGGTAACTCTGACTTCGTACTGCCGCTTAAGGACGTCTATCGCATCGTAGAGGAAGCGAAGGCTAGAACATCCGGTCTCGGCAAGCGGGTTCGCTTAGCGATGAGCCATACATCCGGTAAGATCGAGATCCTTGCGATCGAGAACGGCAAGGCCTATCTGAAGTATCACCAGTCCCGCGATGACGAGTACGGGAAGTTCATGGTGCTCGACTGCCCGGATGACGCGACCTGGTTCGACGATCTGCCCGGCAGCGAGAACATGTGGAAGCGTCCTGAGAAGAAGACCGACGAGGTCGTATCCGCAGACGAATTGCCGGATATTCCGATCGCTTCCGGTAAGTAATCATACGCAATCACACCGACATATCACAGGTTTTGCCAACATCTCCTAGGCTTTATTGAATAGAATCGTTACTTCATCAACGGATCATCTGACTGGCTGGCTGATCTGTTGGCAGTTTGATCAACAGCATCATTACCTGATGACATGATTCCTTCATCATGATTCAACTGATCAATCCTAGGCATCATTACCTGCAAATCCATGACTATAGCAAAAGCCGTCCCGCTGGGACGGCTTCTTTTTCTCTATCTTCAATCGATTCATGATCTACTTAAAAAAACAAGTCCAGCTCGCTCTCTCGAACAACTTTCAACCACTGCTCCGCGATTAGATGATGTCCAGCATAGGTTGGATGCACCCCATCCCATAACCAATAGCTTGGCTCCACCCGCTGGGCCGCTTCATCGAACACGGATTGCAGCGGTACGAATACGGTGTTGAACTCCTTGCTTAACCCGCGTACCACTTCGCTGTAGTAATCGAGCTTCGCTTTCCACTCCGGCCAGTTCGCTGCCGGGGCGCCGACGTTCAGGATGAACGGTTCGCAAAGGACAAGTGCGGTATTCGGCAGTACTTCTCTCGTCTCAGCCAGCAGGTGGCGATAAGCGCGCTCGAAGCGATCCGTCGCTCCATGCGGCAGCCCATCCATGATCCGCCACGCATCATTCACGCCGATCAAGATGCTGATGAGATCCGGCTGCAGACTAATCGCATCCTCATTCCAGCGGGCATACAGATCAGAGACGCGGTCGCCGCTGATGCCTCTATTGATAAATACAGGCTGATATTCCGCGTATTCATGCCCAAGCTTCGCAGCGATCAGGGCAGCATAGCTGTGACCGAGGATATGATTCGGATCTTCATTGCGTCCGCGTCCGCCGTCTGTGATCGAATCTCCTTGAAACAAAATCTTCATCTGATGCTTCTTCATGTCCAACCACCTCATCGTCGATATGTCGATATGCTGTTTTTCAATATGTACCTATACACTCTATCTTAAATGGTATCAGAAGTACGATGCAATAAGATGATGACATCTCCTTTAGGGATGGATATCTCGCTAGGGATTGTGGCGCTTGGGATTGGGACTGGCTGCTGCGGAATACCTTATATAGTAAGGGTGAGGGGTGAATCTTGAAATAGCAGAAGGAAAGAGCGTACAGCAGGCAGTACGGTTGCGATCACTTCCCAGGAAGTATAAAATCATTCTGAGATAAGCAAAGTAATCATCATCGATGGATAGATAGGAGTAGGAAACCATGAATAAAACACCCAGACAAGACTCTGAAACAGCCATGCATGACACTGCTCAGAGTACTCATCGTCACAGCACGCAGAAGGATGCTCCCAAGGCTAAACCTCCTTATCTGATGATCTCCATCTTGTTCTTCGGAGCCTTCGTATCGTTCCTGAACAATTCCTTGCTGAACGTTGCCCTGCCATCGATTATGGTCGATCTCAAGATCGACGATTATTCCGTCGTTCAATGGCTGGTTACAGGCTATATGTTGATCAGCGGCATCCTGATCCCTGCCTCGGCTTTTCTTATAACTAGGTTTAAGAATCGTTCGCTTTACATTACAGCGATGTCCCTGTTCACGATCGGCACAGCGCTCGCTGCATTAGCGCCGAACTTCGATTTTCTGCTCGCCGGACGCATGATCCAGGCTGCCGGATCCTCCGTGATGGCGCCGCTCTTGATGAATATCATGTTGATCAGCTTCCCGCGGGAGAAACGCGGTACAGCGATGGGCGTCTTCGGCTTGGTGATGGTTCTCGCTCCGGCGATTGGACCTACGCTCTCCGGATACATCGTACAATATTACAATTGGCGCCTGTTGTTCGAGATGATCCTGCCTTTTGCCATTCTATCTCTGATACTAGCCGTTTGGAAATTGAAGAACGTGATGCCGACCAGGGACGCCCATCTCGATTATGTCTCCGTGATTCTGTCCGTGCTTGCCTTCGGCGGATTGCTGTACGGCTTCAGCAGCGCCAGCTCGGTTGGTTGGAATGATCCCATCGTCATCGCTGCGATTGTCATCGGCTCCATATCGCTCATCATGTTCGTGATCAGGCAGCTCAGGGTCCCTGATCCGCTGCTTGATCTTCGAACCTATCGCTATCCGATGTTCGCTCTAGCTTCGGTAATTTCCATGGTCATCTCAGCGGCGATGTTCTCCGGGATGATCCTGACACCGGCCTATGTCCAGAATGTAAGGCATATTTCGCCCTTAGAATCAGGTATCTTGATGCTCCCGGGAGCGATCGTCATGGGAATCATGTCGCCGATTACCGGCCGCCTGTTCGATCGCTTCGGTCCGCGTATACTAGCTCTGACCGGACTATCCATCACAACGGTGTCCACTTACATGCTGTCACAGTTGAACCTGGAATCTTCTTATACTTATATCATGATGATCTACGCAATCCGCATGTTCGGCATGTCGATGGTGATGATGCCGATTATGACCAACGGTTTGAACCAGCTGCCCACCCGCTTGAATCCGCACGGCACAGCGATCAACAACACCGTGCAGCAAGTGGCCGGCTCTCTCGGTACGGCGATCTTCGTCTCGATCATGAACAGCCGCACGGCATCCAGCGCAGAGCAGCTCATGGCCGGTGTTGATCCGCTGACATTGACCGAGAGTACCATCGCTGCTATAGCACAGCAAGCCTTGCTGCGGGGAATCCAATACTCCTTCCTGATCGCTGCGTTCGTCACGCTCGCAGCATTGATCCTCTCTTTGTTCGTAAGACGAGTCGACGTCAGCGCAGAGGCCGTGAAGAAGCTGGAAGAGGAGGGCAGTCCGGTAGAAAGTCTGGCGAGATCTTAACGGGAATCGTCTCAGGCGCCCGGCTCCGCCAACTCCAACCAGCAAAGGGAGGATCCGCTCAACATCACAGCATCTGCGAGCAGATCCTCCCTTTTCCTTCTACCCCTACAACAGCTCCTTGCGCAAATCCTCCGGAGACTTCGGCGACAGGTATCCGATCGGGATATCGAATACGGTCTTCGCGCCGACCTGGCCTTCCTTAGCCAATCTGTATACTGCACGCGCATAAGCGACCAGCACGCTGGAGGTGAACTCCGGATTGCTGTCCAGCTTGATCTTGAATTCCGCCACCTGCGCGGTATCATGGCCCGTGTTGCCGGCGCGGATCACGATCCCACCATGCGGCATCGCTCCATGATCGCGCTTCATCTCTTCTTCGCTGATAAAATGCACCTTCGTATCATAATCCGCAAAGTAATGCGGCATCGTCACGATCGCCTCGCGAATCGCCTCCTGATCAGCGCCTGGTTCAGGCACAATATAGCACTCTCTGATATGCCGTTCCCTCGTCGTCAGCTGCGGGCGTTCGCCGCTGCGAATGCGATCGACCGCTTGTTCATTAGGAATCGTGTATTGAACGCCGTACTTAACCCCCGGCACTCTCCTAACAGCGTCCGAATGGCCTTGGCTGACCCCTTTGCCCCAGAATGTATATGTATCACCATTCGGCAAAATCGCTTCAAACAACACGCGATTCAAGGAGAACAGCCCCGGATCCCAACCGGTAGAGATGAGACTGACCTTGCCGTTTGTCCGCGCGGCCTGGTCCATCTTCGCATAATACTCGGGAATACGGGCGTGCGTATCATAGCTGTCCACGGTGTTGAACATCGCTGCCAGCTGCGGTCCCTGTTCCGGCAGATCCGTTGCCGAACCGCCGCAGAGGATTAGGACATCGATCTGGCCGCGATATTTTTCTAGATCTGCATATCGTTCTACTCGCGCCTTCGAATCGATGGAAGCAGGATCACGGCGTGTGAACACGGCTTCCAGATGCATGTCCGGATTCTGTGCGATCGCCGCCTCCACTCCCCGTCCGAGATTCCCATATCCTACGATTCCAACTTTAATCTGTGCATTCATGGTTACGCCTCCTGAGAGTGAAACAGATTTAAGATTGCTTGGATTCCGATCATTAACATCAATTAACACTTATCATCCTAACGGCAGACTTAGACCAAGTCAAGAACAAGCGAATTGCTCCCCAAGCAAATTATTCCCCAAGCGCACTCTGCCGGATGATCTCCATGCGCGTGAGCAGCGCTTGCACCTGCTCTTCCCCGGCGAGTTGCTGCATGATTCGGATGCCATGGGAAAGATTCGGTTTACGTTTCACACTATGGGCATCCGTCGCAAGGACATGGACTTGGCCCCTGCGGATCAACATCTTCGCAAACTGCTCCGCTTCTGCACCATTCTTGCCTAATAGGCTGTCCACGGTCACCTGCGTCCATACTCCCAGATCGATTAATCGAACTAACAATTCCGGCTGCTCGCGAAAGAAATCATGCCGTTCCGGATGGGCCATAATCGGCGTCGTTCCGCGCGAGAGAAACCAGCGGCAGATCTCTTCCGATTGTTCATTATAATGCGACCAGCGCTGCTCGAGCAGGATGAACCTTTTGTTTGGATCCAGGTACAGATAATCCCCTGCCGCTTCATGGACATAGACGAATTCAGAACTTTCTAGCCGCACCTCGTTGCCCGGCGTGATGGTGATCTCGATCCCTTCACGACGCAGTGCATGCCGCAGTTCTTCGATTTTCTGATATTGCACGTCCGGCTCGCACATCACCGAACGGCAAAAATGCGGCGTAGCGATGATATGTTTAATCCCATCTTTATAGGCGATCTTAGCCATCTTCACCGATTCCTTCAGATCTCTGGCACCGTCATCTATTCCGCTTAAAATATGACAATGCATATCCAGCATCTCCAGCCCTCCTAGTCCTGTCAATCTATCAATGATATAATCTACTATAGCGCCAAAATCTACTAAACAACCTGAAATTCTAAGGTTTATATAATAGTAGTATATTCTAAATTCCAACAGAACGTTATCCCAAAAAGCCGTTTCTAATAAGAAAATAGAAAATTTTGAGAGGATTAAGAAACTGTTTCGCTCTTGTTACGTAGTTATGTTAGTGATTTATTTATTAATAAATGGAGGGATGTACCATCAAACCACACAGCCGCAAGGCCCAACCCATCGTTCGAATGTTGTTATCGACTTTGCTGATCAGTGCACTTTTCCTCTCATCTGTCGTTCCGGCTTTCGCGGATGACGGGCAAGGAGCACCCCTGCCGCTGACTGCGGACAATGTCCAAGCATTCCTGGATGAATTTTTCTCATCCGAGATGACGCAGACGATGTATTCCGGAGCCGCTGTGGCCATCGTCAAGGACGATGAAGTCATCGCTCTGGAAGGCTATGGTTACGCCGATCATGAGAAGGAGACTCCCGTCGATCCGAGCCAGTCCATCTTCCGGATCGCATCTGTATCGAAGACGTTCACAGCTGTTGCAGTTATGCAGCTCGCTGAACAGGGCAAGATCGATCTGCATGAAGACATTCGCACCTATCTTCCGGGATTAGATTTTGACAATCCTTACGACACACCGGTAACCGTTTCGCATCTCTTAACCCATCAGAGCGGCTTCGAAGTACGCGATCCGCAGCAATCGGATATCACGGCGGATCTGGATCTGTACGTGTCCATTGAAGAGTTCGCTGCCCAGCGAATGCCTGATGTCGTAAGAGAACCGGGAACCTCTTATCTCTATGATAATTTTGCTTACCAATTGCTTGGCTTGATCGTTCAGAATGTCAGCGGGATGCCCTTCGAAGAGTACATGCAAGTACATATCTTCGAACCCTTAGGGATGGACAACAGCGGATATTTGCTTAAGGGCAAGTTCTTAGAGCATCTGGTTCGCGGATATGACCTGTACCAGCAGCCCATTGAGACCTATGCGTTCGTCCCGACGGTCATGCCTGAAGGCGGCATGCTGTCCACGGCTGATGATATCAGCAAGTTTATGCTCGCATTTCTAAACGGCGGTGCGCTGGGTTCGCAACGCATCCTTACAGAGCAATCCGTCGAGGAGATGAGCATCTACCGCTCGGCGATCCATCCGCTGCTGCCGAACACGACCTATGGCTTCGAGGCGCAGCTCCAACAATTCCCGATGGCTGGAAGCTCTGAAGCTGTCATCGTGAAGCTCGGAGATATGCTGGATACCAGCTCGATGTTAATGCTCATTCCAGAGGAGAAGGTCGGGGTTTTCTTAACGTATAACCAACAGGGCGTACTCCGTGACGTTTTCAACGCGCAGTTCATGTCGACGTTCTTCCCGCAATATACGGTACCGGCGGAATTGGCGCCTTTCGAACCGTATACGGTGGAGCAGCTGACACCGCTGGCCGGCTATTATTCGGATCTTCGCCGTGCACCGCTCGTCACGAAGATCGATGTGATCGATGATGGAACCATTCAGCTCTACAATGCATTACTTGGACCGCGTCAGCTTCGCCAAGTCGATGAACGTCTCTTCATCGATGAAGAGCTGCAGATTTTCACTGCATTTACGATCGATGAAGCATCAGGCCGGGCTTATATGAAAGAACCGTATATCAATCCGCTGGGTTATGCCCGCCAAGGTGAGAAGCCTGTTGGATTCATAGATCTTGCTGCAGACAATGTATACAGCGAATATATCTTAACTCTTCAATCCCTGGGCTGGTACCCCAATGAGAGCGGAGCGGCTTTTGCACCTGAAGAAGAAGTTACCCGAGCTGAACTTGTTCATTATATCGTCTCCTTACTCGGAGTCATCGTACCGGAATTTGACCAATATGCTTTCACGGATATCGACGGCCATGAATACGCTGATGAGATCCAATTTGCCCATCTGCTCGGCATGGTCAACGGGGATGGCGGCGGGCGTTTCCATCCGGATCAGCCGGCTGCACGACAAGAAGCGGCCGTCATGCTGTGGAATGTGTTAAAGCAGCAGTATCCTGATGAACTCTTCGCATCGGTTGCACTCGCTGGATATACGGATGAATGGGCCGTTCCAGCAGTGAAGATGATGGCTGCGCTTGGTTATCACGGGCCTGAGGTGACGTACACAGAAGACGGTGCCGTGAATTTCCATTCGACGCACGTGCTGACTCGTCAAGAAGCGGCTGCTCTGTACTATCAGATCCTCATGGTGCCGTCGGACCTGATCGTCGCTGAGATGACGGCGCAAGCGCAGGAACAAGTTCCGCCTGTTGAGGAGCAAACACCTGCTCAGCAGGAGTCCCCAAGCGACGAGGACCATGCAGCCTAAGAACGTGAACAAGTTGTTGTCTTAATATAAGAGACCTCACTTGCCTGACAAGTGAGGTCTCTATGTTGGATATGGCATTAGAACGCATATGCTCTGCCCGGATTAAGCCTGGTCCCCCACGGCAGGAACCAAGGTATGCTTCGCATAATCGAATTTCCGTCCTTCTAACATCCCAATTAATGTATTGGTGATCCTGACTTCCACGATATTCACGCCTCTGCGCAGAAGCTCCGTCGAACCCTGCCACTCATACGGCATCCACGGGCGTACGCCGAGGGAGTGACCGTTTACGATTATCTCCGCACAATCGTAGAAGGACTCATCTAAATCGCGGAATCTTACGCTGAACCGGGTGCTTTCCGGCAGCTCATCCAACACGGCTTCCCGCTTCAGCAGCAGTGTTCCCGCATAATAGGGGAAACCTTCAATTGGCGCAGCGGTGAATGCTGCAAACTGTGGTGCCTTGCAGATCAGAGGCTGACCCTGATCTTCGCATATGCCGAAGTCCCCGCAGATGTATAGGGCATCCACCACGCCGTGCCAATCCTGTTCGATCTTCACCTGCAGCGTCATCGTATTAATTCCAACCTGGATGAATCCCGATATATCTGCACAGCGGTTCATATGATCATAGACGAAGATTTCTTCCAGCTGCTCCTTCGTGATCGTGCGGCCGTTCAGGCCGATGCTCCATTCACCTAAGATCGCCCCATGATCCATCAACAACCAGCAGCGATCCGGCACATAGTCGGCGATGAACGATGTTGTATAGGTTGCTCGAAGGGGATAAGCAGCCTTCAGCTTCATCGGCGTGCCGAAGATCTGATGGAATTTCAGCGGGATATTGTGCATATCCGCGATATCTGCGCATTGGTCGATGAAGGTCTTCGCCTGAACCTTAACCCCTTGCTCCTGCAGAGGCCGGCCATCTAGGTAAGAGGTGCGCAGTTCGAAGGAATCCAAGCGCAGCACGTTATCCCTTTCGGCTTGAATCTGCCATACTTCCTTCGCATCCAGTTCCCAGGTCCAGACCTCCGGCGTGTCTTCGTTCACTGAAGCTGCCGCTGTAACATCAGAAGGCGGCGGGAGCTTTTCCACAGGAAGCGCATCCATCTGCTCAGAGAATTCCCTGGAATCAGCAGCTTGCCGCTGGATCAGGAACAGATGGGATTCATACGCGCCGAATTTCATGCGCAGGACCAGATGATCCTCTGATTTCTCCACCGCAAGCCGTTCGCAATCCCCCGACTCCAGACACAAGCGGTAGATCTGCGTGCCGGCAGGATCATAACCCTTCAAGATCAGCTTCGCTTCATGCTGACCCGCTTCCTGATTGGTGATGAATACACAGCTGATATGGTCATCCAACATCCGTTGATGCATGAGAAAAGCGGAGCGATCTTCTACTTCAAAGCGAAGGTCCTGCGGCAAAAGCTCCTCGACGAGCGCCAGCAGCTCTTCGTTGCTTTCGACTCGGTAAGCACCCATCTGCCTTGCACCCTTCTTCCCTTCCCGCTGCATAGCAGCCTCCTCGCCAGCGAATATCTCCGCCATCTCCCGCACGACTTCCGAAGTCCCGTCCAAAGACTGGCTGGGCAGTTCCCAGCAGGCGATCACCTTCCCTCCTTGCGCCAGGAATTCCCGAAGTTTCCGCCATGCAGGCGTTTCCAAGTTCGTGATCGGCGGGATGATAACCGCCTCGTAGGCTGCCTGTCCGATCTGCAGACGGCCGTCTGCGACTTTCGCATCCAGCAGCACCTCCGGGTCCAAGTGATCAAAGTCCCGCTGATTCATCGTCAACGTCTTGCAGATCTCACGCCATTGTTCTTTGAGGCTTTCCAGACGCTGCTTCTCTGCCTCGCTGTGCCCGGAATAGCTGAATTCGAAGAACGGGTTGCCGAGATGCACCCAGAACGTCGTCGTTGGATCCAGCACGGCGATCGGACGCACCGGTTTCCCAGTGGACATCACATAGCTGATCCGCCGCACATAACTGCTCAGACGATCAAAATACCGCCAATAGGAATTCTGCAGGAAGTGCGAAGGAGGAGCATCGTGTTTGGTCAGGCCGTCCAGGGTGTAGAAAAATGCATGAAAATTAAAAAAATTCACTCCCAGCGCCGCTAATCGATCGATCATCCACTTGGCATCCTGCAGCGTCATCGACCATCCCACGCTGTGAAAGCACTCCACCAGCGCCCGCTCACGGCCCAATTGGTTTGCAATCGAGCTCGTCATCTTCGGATTGTAACGCAGGCTGTAGCTGTATCGATCCAAGATCCATTCCAAGGAACGGCCCAGTTTCTCATGCCCGCTGTCCCCGCCCGGCACATGACTGTACCGCTGCGTGTTCATCCGCACGGAGGGCACTTCCGCTGTATAGAACAGGCCATGTTGCTCGCACCAATCATATACTTGCTTATGATAAGCCTTAACGAGCTGCTCGTGGATCGTTTGATAGTAGTCATAGCGGATCTTCGCGGTATCCTCGCCGTCATCATACAAGAGGGCATGCATATGATCGGCCAGATCATACCCGTTGCGCTCCCGGAACACTTGCAGCAATCTGGGCGACCAAGGGATCTTGCCCAGCAGGCCGATTTCATCGGTGAACATCCCTTTGATCGTCTTGCCGAAGTATTCTCCCAGATGTTCTGCATAGCGTTCATGAGTCAGCTGGATGAAGGTGCGCATTGCTTCTTCATTTAATGGATCCACGTAATGGCCGTAATATTTGAAATCCCGTACTTCTTCTTCAAGGAAACAATGAACTTCCCACTCCTGGACTTCCCAGTCCCCATCCGGAGCTGTCCACAGCAGCTTCTTGATCGTGTTATAAGTAAAAAATCGCTTCTGATTATAAGCCGTTAATCCGGCTTTCTGAAATACCGGTTCCGCCTGATGATTACCGATCGCACCGCGAATATCAACGGCCTTGCTCCAGTCCCGCTTCCCGCTGCTTGGATCAATGGGAACCGCTTTGGCATACAGCACTCTTCCCCATGGGAGTTCCAAAGAGCACGTCTTACCGGCGGACACGCTTGCTGTGCGGTGGACCAGGATATAATGCTTTGCTTCCGGATGGAGCAGAGTGACTTCGCCGCCGGCAATGCCGCTCGGATAGGGATATTCATCATAGAGCCAGACCTCCAGCCCCAGCTCTTCGGCCTTCTCTACGGCGAGTTTAACCTTCTGGAACCACGCATCGGACAGATAGGGAATCTTAAGCCCTTGACGCGGGCATATGAAGAAGCCGCCAAGTCCTTTGGCCGCCATCTCCTCGATCTGCCGGATGATCTCCTTGTCTTCCATATCCCCATTCCAGAACCAGAATGGGTGGATGCCGTATCTTGCTTCAGGCTGCTGGAACATCTCAAGTTGAAACATGGTTAACGCCTCCGCATCCATTCATTGTGTCTATGAAGTATGCTCACTTTAAGACTATCGGAAGGGTTTGCATAAGACAATCGTAGATTTTTGCAGGGTGTGGACTTTATTGCGCTGGATGTGGACTTTATTGCGATTGAACCCGCCATATGAAAATAACGGTTATGCCCCAAGGCATAACCGTCCGTTCTCGTCTTGATCCTGTTTCTATACACCGGAATATGCTTGGAATCCGCCGTCTACAGGTACCGTCACACCTGTGACGAAGCCGCTCATGCTTTCATCCGCCAGCCAGATCAGCGTTCCCAGGAGATCCTCCGGCTCTCCGAATCGTCTCATCGGCGTATGGCTGATGATCTTCTCGGAGCGAGGTGTCCAGCTGCCGTCTTCATGCTTAAGCAGGGCCCGATTCTGCTCCGTTAAGAAGAATCCGGGGGCGATAGCATTCACACGGATGCCGGCCTCTGCAAAGTGCACTGCCAGCCACTGGGTCAGGTTATTGATCGCTGCTTTAGCTGCGCTGTAAGCAAAGACCTTGGTCATCGGTGCATAGGCGCTCATCGAAGAAATATTGATGACGGTAGCTCCGGCACGTCCCACCATCCCCTTGGTAAACACCTGGGTCGGGATGAGCGTACCTAGGAAATTCAGATCGAAAACATGGCCGATATTCCCCACCTCTAGATCGAAGAACGTCTGGATGAGCGGGTCATCCAAGTCCTGCTGACGGAAGATTTCCTCGGTGGTGCTCGCCTTCGGATGATTGCCCCCGGCTCCGTTGATCAAGATATCATAGCCGCCGTATGTCTCCCGAACAATGCGCTCAGCCTCCCGCACATTCTCAACATTCAGCACATCGCATGCCACGGCAACAGCCTCGCCGCCGCTGTCACGAATCTCTTGGGCCACCGCTTCTCCCTTCGCAAGGGTTCGGTTGAGAATCGCCACTTTCACGCCGTGACGGCCAAGTTCACGCGCCATCGCGCCGCATAGGATTCCGCCGCCGCCGGTGATCACAGCCACCCTTCCGCGGAGGTTTTCATGGATTGGAATCTGATTCATCTGCTTCTTCTGATTCATCTGCATCACCATTCCTTCAGTCTGTTATGATCTTTGTAGGCTGTCCCAAATTCCCCATAGATACATAATGCCCAATGCCCGGTCATACAGCCCGTAGCCGGGACGGCACTCTTCATCCCAGATCTGTCTTCCATGGTCGGGACGGGCATATCCTTGGAAGTTGACTTCATGCAGCGCCCGCACGACCCCCGGGATGTCGATGGAACCGTCGGTGACCCGGTGCGAGGTCTCGATGAAATCACCATTGTCATATCTGCGTATATTGCGAATATGCACGAAAGGGATCCGATCGGCGAACTCACGAATCATCGCAGCAAGGTCATTCTGCGGATTCGCACCCAGAGAACCAGTGCATAATGTAAGACCATGGTATGGACTATCCACGAGCTGCAGGATGCGGCGCAGCTGATCATGGGTGCCGACGATTCGCGGCAATCCGAAGATCGACCACGGCGGATCATCGGGATGGAGCGCCATTCGAATCCCGTACCGCTCTGCCACAGGAATAATCTCATCCAGAAAATACTTCAAATTCTCCAGCAGATGTTCTTCCGTTACCCCGCGATAGGACTCAAACAGTTTCGACAGATGGGCAAGCCGTTCCGGTTCCCATCCCGGCATCGTGAAGTTTGGATTCTCATTGATCTTGTTGATCAATTCCTTGGGATCGATCTTATCGATCTTCTGCTTCTCATAGAACATCGCCGTTGAGCCGTCGGGCAGCTCCTTATGCAGATCGGTGCGCACCCAGTCGAACACCGGCATGAAGTTATAACAGATCGTCTTCACGCCGACCTTCGCCAGATGCTCGATCGTCTGTTTATAGTTCTCGATATATCGATCACGGGAAGGCCGGCCAAGCTTAATATCCTCATGCACATTGACGCTTTCGACTACTTCCAAGTGCAGCCCGAAGGCATCTGCTTCTTCCTTTACCTTCATGATCTCTTCAAGCGGCCACACTTCTCCAGCCGGAAGATGATGAAGAGCCCAGACGATCCCTTCTACACCTGGTATCTGGCGGATCTGTGCTAGACTTACCGTATCATTGCCCGTTCCAAACCAACGAAAGACCATCCTCATCCGGATTCACTCCCTAAACCATCGATTAAGCTGTCATCTAAGGCAGTTATCTTATGCTGTCATCTCATACTGTCATCTCAGACAAGCATAACATGCAACAACAGACAACCCACGACATCGAGCCGTCCTGCAGCCATTCGTTCAGACATGAACCATCCAGCTTTCGATCAATCCGTGAACCAATCCGGGTATTGTTTCTGCAGTTCCGGAAGTTCAAGGTGCAGCCATTGCAGATGATTCTCCAGCAAGGCCCCTGTCTGCTGTGCATCCCTCTTCTTGATCGCTTGCAGGATATCCTCGTGTTCTGCCACGACTAAACCCGATTTTGTCTTCTCTTTCAGTGTCAATAGACGCGCCCGATTCACATGGGCCCGCATCTGTTCAATCACATCGATCAAGGTTTCATTCTTCGTAATCGATATGATCGTCTTGTGAAATTCCTCATCCAGCTTAAGCAGCTTCTCATGTTCGCCTGCAAAGGCCGCATCCCTCTGCTGTTCGATCAACTGCAACAACGGCTCTTCATACTGTCTTGCAAGAAAAAGGTCCCACATGCGAGCTGCACGGACGAAGGCCCCCACTTCCAACTGTTCGCGGATGAACCAGGCCTCTTCAATCTTCCTTACTGAGATGAGCGACACCCTGGATCCCACTTGCGGGATAATCTCGATCAACCGTTCATTCGCCAAGAGACGCAGTGCTTCTCTAATCGGTGTTCGGCTGACCTGAAGCTGTTCTGCTATCTCATTCTCAGAGATCATCTCTCCCGGCTTACGCTGCATGAAGACGATCTCTTCCCGCAGATGTTCGTATACTTGTGCACTAAGCGTCTGTCTGGCAAAAGGCTTCGCAGGCAATTCATCACCTTCCTTCCGATGTGATTGATGGATTATTGGTGCATTATTACTGCGTTATTTCTGCATTATTGCTGCGTTATTGCTCCGATATTGTTGCGTTATTACAGCGTTATCGTCGCGTTATTTTTGCGATTGCTGGGGTATTGCTTCGCTATCGTAGTGTATGTGTGATGCTGATGCGTGATTGAAGCGCTTACTGTTTCGATGATAGATGATGACATATATCGTTGGACCAATCTCGCATATACTAGTATACTAGAATACTAGCATACTTGTATACAAGTTTAACAAGCATGGGATAGGTTGTCCAATAAGTCAGCGATGACTGATGGACAGCCTCACGCGTACGAATTGCGCTTATCCGTGCACACTCTCTGAGTCAACAGGATCTGTCGTCTCACGTACTTCATTCCGCCTTGACGCCTCTGAATCAACAGTAACTGTCGTCTCATACACCAATCCCGCTTCGACACAGCTGAGTCAACAGGATCTGTCGTCTCACACACCAGTCCTGCCACGACGTCACACCTGCCCCCATTTCGCTGCCTTCCGCAGTATTTACACACCCGTATTTGCACACTTAGAACATCCAAAACAAAAACAAAATCACAAAAGCCTCCCAACCTGCAGAGAGAATCCGCATGTCAGAAGGCCATCGATCGATTCGCTCCCTAAAGTTAAGGGGTATCCATAATAGCGATATATGAAACTTACAATACAGTGCAATGCGCAACAGAGCAGAGCTGGAGCACGAAATGGCTGCAGGCTGCAACGTTATCCATTCACCGTCTGCGAAACCGTCCGTTGTTCACGCACTTGCCGGCGGGCTGCTTCGATGATGTTCCGTGCGCGTTCAACATCCTCCGGCGTCCCATCCGGTACGTCATGCAGCTTGTATTCGAGACCAAGTTCCTCCCATTTGTAGATGCCCATCCGATGATAAGGAAGGATCTCGATCTTCTCCACATTCGGCAGTTCCTTCTCGATGAAGGTTCCAAGCTGCATTAAGTTATCCTCGCTGTCAGTTAGACCAGGGACCAGGACGAAGCGAATCCAAGCTGGCTGCTTGCGTTCGGCTAGATGGCGTGCGAAGCGATGAATTCGATCAAGAGGCTGAGAGGTCAACGCCTTATGCCGTTCTGCATCCATCTCCTTGAGATCGAGCATGACAAGATCCGTGTATTGCAGCAATTCATCAAGTACAGGGGAAGGTTCGCAGAAACCGCAGGTATCAAGGGCGGTATGCAATCCCCAGCGTTCTTTGACGGCTTTGAACAATTCGGCTACGAACGGTGCCTGCAGCGTCGGTTCACCGCCGGACACCGTCAATCCGCCGCCTGCTCGATCATAATACGGGATATAAGGTTCAATCTCTGCCAAGATCTCTTCCACGGTTACTTCTCTGCCGTCACTGGCATTCCACGTGTCCGGGTTGTGACAGTATAGGCAGCGCATCGCACAACCCTGCATGAATAAGACGAAACGGATGCCCGGCCCATCCACGGTGCCAAAGGTTTCTAATGAATGGATTCTGCCTGTTCTTGCAGCCATATTGATTCACTCTCCCTCTCCTGATCTCTATAAATAAAAGAAAGGGCGGAAAACTCTGCATCTCTGTTCCGCCCATTGCATGTCATACTACAACGTCATCTTTAGATTCTCTCGTGGAACGTACGGTTGATCACATCGAGCTGTTGTTCTCTGGTCAGCTTGATGAAGTTCACCGCATATCCGGAGACGCGGATCGTCAGCTGCGGATACTGCTCCGGATGTTCCATCGCATCGAGAAGCTGCTCGCGGTTGAAGACGTTGACGTTCAGGTGATGCGCTTGCTGCGACATATAGCCGTCCATCATCGCAACCAGGTTGTTGATGCGCTCATCCAGGTCGCGGCCAAGGGCCTTCGGCACGATGGAGAAGGTATTCGAGATCCCATCCAAGCTGTGCTCATAAGGCAGTTTTGCCACAGAATTCAGCGATGCCAGAGCACCCTTGCGGTCGCGTCCATGCATCGGGTTTGCACCAGGTGCGAATGGTTCGCCGGCTTTGCGGCCGTCCGGTGTCGTTCCCGTCTTCTTACCGTATACGACGTTGGACGTGATCGTCAGGATGGACAGCGTCGGGATCGAATTGCGATATGTCTTATGCTTGCGCAGTTTGTTCATGAATCTTTCTACGAGCTCTACAGCGATCTGGTCTACGCGGTCATCGTTGTTTCCGTATTGCGGATATTCTCCTTCGATGCGGAAGTCAACAGCGATGCCGTCCTCATTGCGGATCGGATACACTTTCGCGTATTTGATCGCGCTGAGGGAGTCAACCACAACGGATAGACCGGCGATTCCGCATGCCATCGTCCGGATGATCTCACGATCGTGCAGCGCCATCTCGATACGCTCGTAGCAATATTTGTCGTGCATGTAGTGAATGACGTTCAGCGTATTGATATAGAGCTTAGCCAACCACTCGAGCACGTCGTCGTAACGGCTCATGACCTCGTCGTAGTCGAGCACCTCGGATGTGATCTTCGGCATAACCGGTCCAACTTGCACGCCGGACTTCTCATCTACGCCGCCGTTGATCGCATAGAGCAGAGCCTTAGCCAGGTTAGCCCGTGCACCGAAGAATTGCATCTGCTTACCGATGCGCATCGCCGAGACGCAGCATGCGATGCCGTAGTCATCGCCGTAGATCGGACGCATGAGATCGTCGTTCTCGTATTGTATCGCACTGGTCTCGATGGATACCTTCGCGCAGTACTTCTTGAACGGCTCAGGCAATTGCTCGGACCATAGAACGGTCAGGTTCGGTTCCGGAGCCGGACCCAGGTTGTACAGCGTATGGAGGAAACGGAAGGAGTTGCGCGTTACACGCGTTCTGCCGTCCAATCCCATACCGCCGATCGATTCGGTTACCCAAGTCGGGTCGCCGGTGAACAGCTCGTTGTATTCCGGTGTACGCAGGAACTTCACGATCCGCAGTTTCATAACGAAATGGTCAACCAGCTCTTGAGCTTCCTTCTCCGTGAGTGTACCTTCTTGCAGGTCACGCTCGATATAGATGTCCAGGAAGCTGGAGACGCGTCCCAAGCTCATCGCTGCGCCGTTTTGTTCCTTGATCGCAGCCAGATACGCGAAGTACAGCCATTGGAAAGCTTCTCTTGCGTTCGCAGCAGGCTTCGAGATGTCGTATCCGTAGGAAGCAGCCATTTCTTTCAGCTCTCCCAGTGCTCGGATCTGTTCGGTCAGCTCCTCGCGATCACGGATCACATCATCGAGCATGACATCGACTTCGAGAAGTTCTTGTTCTTTTTTCTTCTGTTCGATCAGGAAATCAACACCATAAAGCGGAACTCTGCGGTAGTCACCGATGATCCGGCCGCGGCCGTATGCATCCGGCAGTCCCGTGATGATCCCCGCGGAACGCGCTCTGCGCATCTCCGGTGTATAAGCATCGAACACACCTTGGTTGTGTGTCTTGCGATACTTCGTGAAGATCTCGATCATCTCTTCAGGAACTTCAAATCCATACGCTTCGCAAGCTTGGATCATCATGCGGATACCGCCGAAAGGTTGGAAGGAACGTTTGAAAGGTTCATCCGTTTGCAATCCAACGATCTTCTCTTTGTCCTTGTCCAGATATCCAGGCTTGTGGGACGTAATCGTCGATACCGTGTTCACGTCAACATCAAGTACGCCGCCATTTTCCCGTTCTTTCTTGGACAGTTCTTGAATGATCTTCCAGAGCTCAACTGTTGCTTCGGTTGGTCCTTCAAGGAAAGACTCGTCGCCGTGGTACGGAGTTATATTCCTCGATATAAAATCGTTCACATCGATCTGGTTCATCCATTTGCCGAATTTGAATCCGCGCCATGGATGTTGACCGCTCGCTTGAATTGTTTCAGGTTCCTTAACTGCCATTGCAAGCACCTCCTAGCTCTTTTACTTGAAAGTATAGACTATTCCTTACGATCATAATGTGATAAATTTCACAAACAAATATCACAATTGTGAAAAGCGATTGAACTGCCCTCCAATCGCCCAAAATCCTTTAGAATCAAGGCTTTTCGATGTTATAGACTATACGCTAAAAACAGTAAATGAAAGGTTTTTCATTTCATTTATTTACTTTCAATAGGGGGCGAACATCTTTATTGAAAGGAAACGAACGGAATCCGTACTGCTGAATTTGTGCTAATATATGGCGGTAGAAGTGGTTTTTTCGCTGTATTTGAAGGGAATGATGAGGCATCGGATTTAGCAATATCGTTGCTCGTCCCACAAGAACAGCGGCGGAGATTACGAAACAAGAGTACAAGGAAGGTGCCGCCGCGCTGCTCGCCAAGATTGATCATTATCGGCCGAAGGTAGTCTGTTATGTCGGGAAAGGCGTCTATCAGCAGCTCACAGGACAACGACGGATCGAGTGGGGCATCCAAACTCAATCCGTCGTCAACGGGTTCTCCGCCCAGCTCTTTGATGCGATTGACCACCTTGATCGTGCCCAGCTTCGCATGTTTCTGAAATCTTTGCAACATCTCTTTCACTTGGGGATCCTTTGCATGCAGGATTAACTGCTCATACTGGTGGAGCCCCATATAACGTCCGCGCACGAAACGATTTAATTCGTTGATCACTTTCTGTTTATCGGGCTGGACCATCTTCTCCATCAGTCATCTTCCTTTCGGGCTGTTTGATCGCTTACTTACATACTTTCTTACGCTGTCTGCCTAAATGTAGTATGCCCGAAGCTGTCAGAACCATGTCGGCTCTTCGCATTAGAAGGGATAGATGAGCGGCATCACCAGTACCATGACGACACCGAGCAAGATTTGCAAGGGAAGGCCGACTTTCAGATAGTCGCTGAATGTATACCTTCCCGCAGACATCACCAAGGCGTTCGGCGGCGTTGAGAACGGCGAAGCGAAGCAGAAGCTGGAGGCTGCGGCGACTGCGATCATAAACGGATAGGGACTGACCCCGATCTGTACCGCTGCCGACAGCGCGATCGGGGCAAACAGGACAGCGGCAGCTGTGTTGCTGATGAACAGCGTGACGATGGACGCTGCTAAGTACAATCCAGCGAGCAGTGCCAGCGGACCATACTGCCCCAGACCCTGCACCAATCCCTCCGACAAGAGCGCCGCCGCACCGGTCTTCTCAATCGCGAGGGACATCGGAATCATCCCGCCGATCAGCACGATGCTCTCCCAGTTCACCGAGTTGTATGCTGCTTCCATGCTGCGGAGGCAGCCGGTTACGATCATCAAGATCGCAGCGATCAGCACGGCGATGACCGAAGGCAGCAGATCGAAGACCATCATGATCACCATGAGCAGCAGAATGCCGGCAGCGATCGGTGCCTTGTGATCCAGCGTTACCTTAGCCGCTTCCTGCAAAGGCTGCCCCACAACGACGACATGTTCCTGCTCCTGCGCAAGCTTGTCGAGATTGTCCCAGGTTCCTTGTACAAGCAAAGCATCGCCGAAGCGGATGCGCTCGTCTTTCAGATTCTGGAGAATATAGCTGCTGCCGCGCCGGATACCGAGGATATTCACATTGAACTTCTCCCGAAAGTTCGAATGTTTCACCTGTTTATCGATCAGTTTGGAATCAGGCGTCAGCAGCACCTCGGCGATGCCGATCTCATGGAACAACATATCCCGAATCCTGCCCTCGTCAAGCTTCTCCGTTGCTTGTGTATCCAGCAGCTGCAGCCCGCATTCCGCAGCGAATCGCTCTACCTGCTCGAAGGCTCCGAAGACATAGAGGATATCGCCGCTTTGGATCCAAGTCGCCGGCCCTGCCACCTCTTGGTTGATCGTCTTGAAGAACGGACTCTTCTGCGTCTTACGCCGAATCTCAACAACGCTGACCTGATACCGTCCCGTAATGTTCAGGTTAGCCAGCGGTTTCCGCAGAATCGGCGAATCTTCCAGCGCTTGAAGGCGGTATAAATTCTGTGCAATCTGATACTGCCGTGCCAATTCCTTCAGCGAGCGCCGCTTCGTATTGTGCTTCATCCCGCTGCGCTCCCGACCCTCTTTGACAAGCAGCTTGCTCAGCGGGATCATGAGGAGGGTTCCCGTAACCAAAGCGATGGTCCCAACGGGGGTCACGGAGAAGAAGCCCAGCTTGCCGTAGCCCGCAGTTTCCAGAGCTTCGGAGACGACAAGGTTTGCCGGTGTCCCGATCAAGGTCATAAGGCCGGAGATGCTGCTGGCGAAGGCAAGGGGCATGAGCAGCCGAGAGGCATTCATATCGGCGTTCATCGCCAGGCTGACCACGATCGGCAGCATCACGGCCACGGTGCCGGTATTGCTCACGAAGAAGCCGACCACGGATGTGACCAGGATGATCGTAACGAGCAGCTTCAGCTCGCTCTTGCCGGAGACCTGCAGGATCTTGCTGCTGACCATCTTGGCCAGCCCCGTCTGGAAGATGCCGCCGCCTACGACGAATAAGCCGATCATCATGACAACAACGGAATTCGAAAACCCGGACAACGCCTCGTTCGGCGTAAGGATATCGAAGACGACGAGCAGAACCATTGAGCTGACGGCGATGAGATCCGAACGGATCTTGCCGATCATGAACAATACAGCTGCTATGGCGAGTATGGTTAGGGTGATGATCATATCTGTTGTCATGGTTGTTTGCTGCCTCCGCTCGGGATGATTCTATGAAAGACGCTATGATGAATGACTTGCTAAGGATATTCGAGTAATCATGTTGAAACGAATGATAAAACGATCAAGTTTCCATTATATTTTTCGGTCTATTGTAGCACATTTGCAGGCAGAAAATTATGAAGATTTCTGTACAGATCGAGTAATAAAAGCCGGCCTCAATCCTGTATAGATCGAGTGCCGGCTGAGCCTTATGGCAGCCTCACTTTATCATTGGTCCTGTGATTTAGCTTGTGATTTCGTAACATGCTTTCATGCCGTCGTTTCGCGTATGATTCGCGTATTACTTCTTTGCACCAACAGCGCGGCGGATGAACAGAGCAACCGCTCCAAGTGCTGCAACGCCGCCGGCGATCCAAGCCCAGAGCATCGAGCTGCTTTGTGATTGCGATGTTGGAGCGATGGCATCGGCAGCTGTGCTCTCAGCCGG
This sequence comes from Insulibacter thermoxylanivorax, assembly GCF_015472005.1. Classification (NCBI taxonomy): domain Bacteria; kingdom Bacillati; phylum Bacillota; class Bacilli; order Caryophanales; family Paenibacillaceae; genus Insulibacter; species Insulibacter thermoxylanivorax. Next base: position 29,542 of record NZ_BMAQ01000003.1, read on the forward strand.
TGCAGAGATCGGCGCCATCTCCGGTACTTCTGTTCCCGCTCCTGCATCCCCCGCATCACTGCTCGCTGCATCCTCATCGCTGACAGATGCATCCGGCTTAACAGGTGCATAGATCAGTTCCGCATCCACAGCGGTACCAGCATCATCGGTACTGGATACAGGAGTATCAGGATCAACAGCAGGCAATGGATCCGTTACGGTGATTGCGACTTCACCTTCACCAGGCTCTGGACCGCCTACGACCATCGTCGAAAACCCGCCTTCATCCAGCGCCGGCTCAGGCATAAAGGTAATCGCTTGGACGCCTTCGACCACGTTCACTTCATCATCGCCGAACAGAGCATAGAGCTCATTGGCAAAGCTGTCATCATAAGGGGTGATGCCGATCTCGAGTTTCCCAGCCATCGGCCCTGTATGGGTAACCGTAAAGCCCATGTCATTGAATTTCTCGAGACCGCCTTGTTCGAAGATATATGCGTCGATCTCACGATGCTTCTCCGCGAGGGCAGGATCCTCGTATCCTTGCCCAACGTAACCAGCGGATACGCCGGCTCCTTGCTCTGTGAGGATTGGTTCAGCGGCAAATGCCGAACCTGCACTGATCAGCGTTACATAAGCACCTGCTAATACACCTTTTGCGATTTTCCAAGTATATTTTTTCATATTTATTTCCCTCCATTTATGATCTTCATGGTTTATATCTAAATTTTCATATCTAAATTTTCTTCATCGTTTTATCTAAACGCTCACTCTGTGCTATCCAAACAACACGATCCAACCATCTATTGATCAACCGCGGTGTTCATCACCGATGCTGCGATCTGAATAAGCAATTCGGAATCGAGATCCCCCGATATACTCAGCTCCGCTTCTTCCGTTAACCATCGGATCTCTGCTGCGCCGTCGTTCATCGAGAGATAGCCCTGCGTGCCATTCCATGCAACTGGCTCACCGGCCAGATCAGTATGAAGCTGGGGACCGTTGATCTTCTTCTGAGTGAAGACGAAGCTGTGATCCGCGGATGCATAGGTAATGTTGATCTGCAAGGCATCCTCCGCATACAGGCCCGTGATTGCCGTTATCTCATAATGATCAGGAATAAAGGTTGGCAGTTGCAGATCTGCACCGTACACCTGACGTGCTTCTGCAAGATCCGCGATCTCCCACGCACCTGATTCCATCGTCGTCGTTTCAGCGCTGTCCTTCGGGGTTTCCAAGGTGTGGAATGTCTCCATCTGCTCATTTTCCGCGTCGCCGCTGATGGGTTGATTGATCTCGATCGTATAGTGCTCGATCTTCATCAGATCCCCTGGGTCCCGCTCCGCGAACAAACCGCTTAAGGAGAATGCTGCAATAGCAGTAACGGAAGCCGCGGACACAGCAGCGATAAGGCGATGCGCTTTGCGTAAGCGCAGGGAACGTGTTCGAGTTCGGGATCGAATCTGGCTTTCATCCAGCTCTATGACTGTTGGGGCACTAACTGTTGAAACATCCGTCCTGCCTTCCTCGGCTCGAATCCTCTCTCTTACTTGAGCCTTCAATCGTTCATCGAATACGAGATCGGCGAACAAGACCTCATCGGCTTCTTCCCGGAACTTCCTGCCCAAGTCACGCTCATTCATCGGTGCCATCCCTCCTCTTGTAGGTATTGACCCAGCAGTTCGCGGGCTCTATGAAGCCTTGTGCGAACTGTACCCTCAGGAGAGTGAGTCAATTGTGATATCTCTTTGGTTGATAACTCCAAGTAATAATAGAGGTATAGAACCTCGTGATATTGCGCTGGGAGTTTCATCATATGGCGAAGAATCGTCGTCCGATTCAGACGCTGCATCGTCTCTTCTTCGGCGCTGGCATAGTTCGAAGACTTGAGCAGCACGGGATCATATGGCTCTTCGAGACGCGATTTGAGTCCCAGCCGATCTCTGCAGAGACGGATGGTGATCGTCATCAGCCATGTTTTGACACTGCTCTCACCACGGAAGTTCGGCCATCCGCGGTAGGCGCGCAGGAAGGCCTCCTGAGCAACATCTTCCGCCAGATGCCGATCTCCCAGATAGAAGTACGCAGTCCTTAGCAGGTCATTGCCGTACTCCTTCATCATCAGCTCGAGTGCAGAGGACGGTTCTTCGGGATAGCTTGTTATCTTGCGGCCGGCCAGCCCCACTGTTGACCACCTCCAACCTATTAGACGGAGGAGGGTTGCATTTCGCTACATGATTTTCAAGAAAAGTACTGGGAAATGGAGGGAATGGGTTTGTGCAGAGGAAAAAAGGAGATCCCGCAGGACCTCCCAAGTGTACTGAAAAGTATATTCGATTAACGTTCGTTAAGCAGATCTAGAGGGAAATGTTGAGCAGATCGTGACAACCGTAACATCATTCATCATCGGAATACATGCATTCGAAGCGCCATGCGTCCCGGCACATCTCTTCTAAACCGCGCTTGGCCGTCCAGTTCAGCTCCCGCATCGCCTTCGTGACATCCGCATAGCTCTCCGCTACATCCCCGGGACGACGCGCAGTGATCTCATAGGGGATCTCGACCCCGTTCACTTCTTCAAAGGTCCTGACCAGCTGAAGGACCGAGGTGCCTTGACCTGTACCGAGGTTATATACATGGGCGCCCTCGACGAGATGTTCCAATGCTGCCATATGCCCCTCAGCCAAGTCAACAACATGAATATAATCCCTGACGCCGGTTCCATCGATCGTTGGATAATCATCACCGAACACACGCAGCTTGTCCAGCTTGCCCTTGGCTACCTGTGTGATGTACGGCATCAGATTGTTCGGAATCCCGTTCGGCGCTTCTCCGATCAACCCGCTCTCATGCGCTCCTATAGGGTTAAAGTATCGCAACAGAGATACTGCAAACTGCGGATGTGCCTTCGCCGCATCGGTCAGGATGCGTTCGCACATCGCCTTGGTCTCGCCGTATGGATTCGTAGTGGGACGCATCGGCATCGTCTCAACCAAAGGGACTTCGTTGTCCCCATATACCGTTGCCGACGAGCTGAAGACAAACTTGCCCACTCCAAGGCGGATGCAAGCTTTCGCCAGCACGATAGTGCTGAGCACGTTATTCTGATAATACTCAAGAGGTTTATGTACGGACTCTCCCACCGCCTTCAGCCCGGCGAAGTGAATCACGCCATCGATTCGATGCTCTGTGAAGACCTGTTCCACCGCTTCTTCATCCGTCACATCAATCTCATAGAAAGCAAAGTCCCGCTTCGTAATCTCACGAATTCGATCTAACACCTGCCTGCGGCTGTTTACAAAGTTATCGGCGACGATGACGTCATATCCGTTCTCCAATAACGTCACACAAGTGTGTGATCCTATGTATCCCGCTCCGCCTGTGATGAGGATCTTCATATTCCCGCTCCTTATCATCCATGATTTCGAATGGGTTCAATCATGTTAGTATGTGTTGAAGCTGTCTCGTATATGAAGATTATACCTAATATCACAGGGGAGAGGGTGATGATTCATTATGGATATTTGCATTCCGAGATGATAGTTTTTGTCGACTCACATTCTAATTCAGCATCTTCAGGCTTAAATCGATAAATCCTATCGATTCACACCTCCATCCAAACACAAAAAAAACTGCCGACATCACGATACGATCAGCACTTTAACCAGCCGCATCCTCTCTCGCTATCTACATTAGACCAAGGCTCAGCGGCTACTTCTGATCAAATACACCAGCCCGATGCATCACCGTTACCAATCGATAGAAGTCAAGGCTGCCGCCGTCCGGTGTGTCGATATATCCGGCTCGTACCGCCGCATCCACTGCTTCCTTCGCCCAATCCGGCACTTCTATCTGGTGCATACGCTCCAACTGCTGCAACCGCCGCTGCAGTTCAGCGTTCAGCTTCACCTGTTCGGCCGTTTGCCGCTCCAACTCCGCGATTCTCTCCATGGCCTGTTCAGCCTCCTTGTCGTAGATTTCAAGATTGTACGTACGCATAATCGATCTGAGCTTATTTGCGTACTGAGGATCCGTCGCATATCCCGATGCTTGCAGCATCGCTGCCTGTTCATCCGGCGACCTGGCATCGATCACCCGCTGATAACGGCTTGGATTATTTATAAATAACAGCGCCTGATCCTTCAGGCAGTCTTCAATCGAATCATAAACCCGCCAATCCGCTGGTACATGATCATACCTTACGCCGTCTATGACTTCCCACGTCTCCCGCGAAACTATGCGGCCATCCCAATACGGAGTGCGCCGACCGCTGCCTGCCTTATAGCCAACGATGTTGTTCCAAGGATGGATCTTCCCGCCCGTTTCTAACATCGTCTGGGCTATGCTCACACTCGGAAACAACACACCGCCGTCAACCCGGACTTTAACTGCTACAGGAGCAACTGCGGCTATAAACTCTTCCCGTGTCACTTCATCCACTCCCTTCTTATGCGGCAATAAACCTTCTTACAAAGGGATGTTCTGTTGATTCACTTAAGTTTACTGGTCAAGCGGTTGTGATTCATTTCAATGACACTATCGACCTTCACGTCTCGAATCACTGCTTAATATCAAAGTATTCATGAACCAATACCGATGCGCTGGACATCCATGGAAACTTCATATCATGGAACCTGCATATTTAATAAAAAAACCGCTGCCCAATATGGACAACGGTACTAATACAATTTTACTCAATCTCAAACAAAGCAAAATAAAGGATTCCTTCTAAAAATATAGAATTAGACATTCATTGGAGTAGTTCCCATGATCGACCTAATCGATCATAGGGGTTTGGCTATACTCAAGACCCATCACGATCTCGCCGCATCGCCGATCAGCTTGCTCCACCACTCGCGATTCGCTTGATACCAAGCGACAGTCTCCACCAGACCGGTCTCGAAAGTGTGTTTCGGCTTCCAGCCGAGTTCCTGCTGGATCTTCGTCGAATCAATCGCATAGCGGTAATCGTGGCCCAGCCGGTCCTCTACGAATTCGATCAAGGACTCCGGTTTGCCGAGCAGCGCGAGGATTCGCTTCACGATATCAATGTTACGGTGCTCATTGTGTCCGCCGATATTGTAAACCTCGCCGATCCTCCCGTGCCGCAGCACGAGATCCACAGCTGCACAGTGGTCTTTCACATGCAGCCAGTCCCGTATATTGCGCCCGTCGCCGTATACGGGCAGCGGCTGATCATGGAGAGCACGGATGATCATCAGCGGGATTAATTTCTCCGGATATTGATAAGGACCGTAGTTATTGGAACAGCGAGTGATCATCACCGGCAGGCCGTAGGTTTCATAGTATGCCCGGACCAGGAGATCCCCGGACGCCTTGCTTGCGGAATAGGGACTGTTCGGTTTCAGGGGCGTCTCCTCTGTGAAGTATCCTTGATCCCCTAGAGTACCGTATACCTCATCCGTGGAGATCTGCACGAAACGCTGAACGCCGCGGCGGCGCGCCGTCTCGAGCAGCACCTGCGTGCCGACGACATTCGTCTCCACGAAGGCGCGGGAATCCTGGATACTTCGATCCACATGGGATTCCGCTGCGAAGTTCACAACCGCTTCGATCTGATATTCCTGCCAGATTCGATCCACCAGTTCCGCATCACAGATATTCCCCTTTATAAAGGTATATCGAGGATGTCCCTCGACTTCTCGCAGATTATCCAGATTGCCGGCATAAGTGAGCAGGTCGTAATTGATGATATGGATATCCTCATGTTCCCGCAGCATATAATGCACGAAATTGCTTCCGATAAATCCTGCTCCGCCGGTCACCAATAGTCTCATGATAAGACTCCTCCCAGGATAACATTCACTTCCCTTATTGTATGACAAGTCTGCAAGAAAAGGTACCTCCTAACGACCCCTAACCACAGAACACGTCTGCAAACGCTGAAGCCCGCCTCTTCCGAGACGGGCTCCCAAACACATCTATCCTTACAACATTTATACATGTTTAGACATGCATCGATTCGCTCTTCGCCACGCGATGCTTCGCCGTGACCAACACCCCGATCGTGCAGGTGAGCAGCATGCAGCCTGTGACGATGAATCCGGATACATAAGAGATATTAAGCAGTCCAAGTCCCCACGAGCTGGCCACGGTTCCGATGGAGAACAGAGCATAGAAGATGCCGTATGCCTGACCGCGGTTCTCCGGCGTCGTTCCATGGGCCAATAAAGTGTTAATCGATGGGAAGAGGAAGGAGAATCCTAGACCATACAGCGTCAACACCAGATAAAGCGCCGCGGTGCTGGACGACTGGCTGATGAGGATCTGGCTGATGCCCATCAGACCAAGGCCGGTTGCGAAGCTGTATACCGGCGGAATCCGGTCGAACAGCCGATTCGTCGGCAACAGGAAGACCGCTACCGCTACGATGCCGAACATGCTCATCAGCGTGCCGCTGACGCGGGAATTATATCCCAGCAACTCAACATGTGCCGGCAGCAGATAAGCAAGGGTCCCCTGTGAGAACATCAGGGAGAGTGCACCGACAAAAGCGCGGATCATGTCGCTGTTCAGCGACAACTTGCCGGCGCGGCGTTTCCTCTTGTCTTCCGCTGCTTCCTTACGGCTGGCGCGGCGGTCGCGCAGGAAGAGCAGCGCCCCCAGGAACAGCACGAGGCCGAGCACAGCCACCGTCGTGAAGACGAAGGGGACAGAAGTACGGCTGGCCATGATGCCGCTGTAGGCGGGACCGATGATCGCCGCGATGCCGACGAAGGAACCGGTGATCGCGCTCTGGCTGCCCTGCTTCTCGCTCTTCGTCTGATTCGCCATGTAGGTGAACGCAGCAGGTACGATTAACCCGCCGAGGAACCCGTGCACGAAGCGCACGATCATCAGCAGCATGACATCTTCGACGAAGTTATAGAGCAGCAGCGAGAAGCTCGTCATGAGCAGCCCGATCTTGATGATCATATGAGCACCCCAGCGGTCCGTCAGGATCCCCGCCATGACATTGCCGATCGTATTCGTCAAAGAATACATGCCCACGATAAATCCGGCCAGCATCGAACTTGCACCCAGCGCAAGAGCATAGGTGGTCATTACCGGCAGCTGCGTGAACAGATCGAGGAAGGTGAACAGGATGATCGCATAGACGAGCCAAGTGATCGGGATCGGTTTCACCGGGAATAGGCCCTGCTCCTGCTTCCGCTTCAGCATCCGTTCCAATACAAAATTACCGAATGGTATAAAGGCCGCAAGGATGGAGGCCAGAGTCCATAAGAAATTCCACTGGATGCGAATCTGGGCATACAGGATGGCTGCCAGATAGACCATCACAATCCAGCCGTGGATCGTTCCGACCAGCGTCACAGCATAGGGCAGACCGGCCCAGTATTTCAGCGGCATGGCGATCCCCAGCAGGATGAGCAGCGAGATCCCATCCACAACTCCGGTCAGACGCACCAACGTGACAGGATGACTATATATTCTTATCCAGTTCAATGTATGGTAACCCCTCTGCTTATGATTTCAATGACATATATATAATTATAGAACAATTTTTAAGTCATCTTCTCATGAAGTTTTAAAAAATCTGTGAACCGCCTGTCAACATGATTGATCTGCCGGATGCCGTCTGATGCGTAAGACAAAAAGAAAGAGGTCTCAAAGACCTCTTTCTAGAATCCCTCGTGTTACAAGGGCAATTATATTACATCATCCCGTCCATGCCGCCCATGCCTGGGTTGTTCTTGTTCTCCTCCGGCTTGTCAGCGATCACAGCTTCAGTCGTCAGCAGCATAGCAGCGACGGATGCAGCGTTCTGCAGCGCTGTGCGAGTAACCTTAGCCGGGTCTACGATACCCGCTTCGATCATGTTCACCCACTCGCCGGTAGCAGCGTTGAAGCCGATGCCAGGAGCTTCTTTCTTCAGGCGCTCAACGATGACGGAACCTTCTTCACCAGCGTTGTTCGCGATCGTGCGAACTGGAGCTTCCAGCGCCTTCAGAACGATGTTGATACCCGTTCTCTCATCATCATCATTAGCTTCCAGAGCAGCTACGTTCTTGATGACGTTAACCAGCGCTGTACCGCCGCCGGCTACGATTCCTTCTTCAACTGCTGCACGCGTCGAGTTCAGCGCGTCTTCGATGCGCAGCTTGCGCTCCTTCAGCTCGGTTTCTGTTGCAGCACCAACTTTGATTACCGCTACGCCGCCGGAAAGCTTAGCCAGACGCTCTTGCAATTTCTCTTTGTCGAACTCCGAAGTGGTTTCTTCGATTTGCTTCTTGATTTGGTTGATGCGAGCTTGGATATCTTCCTTGCTTCCCGCACCGTCGACGATGATCGTGTTTTCCTTCGTCACGCGAACTTGACGTGCGCGTCCAAGCTGTTCGATCGTTGCGTTCTTCAGCTCCAAGCCAAGCTCTTCCGTGATCACTTGGCCGCCTGTCAGCGCTGCGATATCGCCGAGCATCGCCTTGCGACGATCACCGAAGCCAGGAGCCTTAACGGATACGCAAGTGAATGTACCGCGCAGTTTGTTCAGAACCAGTGTAGCTTGAGCTTCGCCTTCTACGTCTTCAGCGATGATCAAGAGCGGCTTGCCGGTTTGAACAACCTTCTCCAGAACTGGCAGCAGATCTTGGATGTTGCTGATCTTCTTATCTGTGATCAAGATGTACGGTTCATCCAGTACTGCTTCCATCTTGTCAGTATCCGTAACCATATATGCGGAAGTATAACCGCGGTCGAATTGCATACCTTCGACAACTTCCAGCTCCGTCTCGATTCCCTTGGATTCTTCGACTGTGATAACACCGTCGTTGCCGACTTTCTCCATCGCTTCTGCGATCAGTTGACCAACTTCCTCATCACCGGAAGAGATCGCTGCAACTTGTGCGATGGATTGCTTGCCTTCGATCGGCTGAGCGATGCTGCGGATTCCTTCTACAGCAGCTTTAACTGCCTTCTCGATGCCGCGGCGAATAACCATCGGGTTTGCACCAGCAGTGACGTTCTTCAGACCCTCACGGATCATCGCTTGTGCAAGAACCGTAGCCGTTGTCGTACCGTCGCCCGCTACATCGTTGGTTTTCGTCGCAACTTCCTTAACCAGCTGCGCACCCATATTTTCAAATGCATCTTCCAGTTCAATTTCCTTCGCGATCGTTACACCGTCATTCGTGATGAGCGGCGAACCGAATTTCTTCTCAAGTACTACGTTGCGGCCCTTCGGACCAAGCGTTACTTTAACAGCGTCTGCAAGAGCATCTACACCACGCAGCATCGCGCGGCGGGCATCTTCGCTGAACTTGATATCTTTAGCCATGATTCACATACCTCCTACGAAAGTTCTTTCTAAGTATATCGTGTATGCCAAAGCTAGAGCGAATCTTATAAAATCTCATGCGCTCCTTATTCGAGGATCGCCAGTACGTCGCCTTCACGCATGATCAGATATTCCTTGCCATCCACCTTCACTTCAGTGCCTGCGTACTTCGAGAAAATGACGCGATCACCTTCTTTCAGCTCTAGTGGAATGCGCTCGCCATCTTTAAGAGTACCGCTTCCTACAGCGACGACTTTACCTTCTTGCGGCTTCTCCTTCGCCGTTTCAGGCAGAACGATGCCGCTTGCCGTCGTCTCTTCTTTCGCGATCGGTTCGATCACTACGCGATCACCTAATGGTTTGATCATGTGAGAATACCTCCTTGTTACTATGTTTAATATGCTTATGTCGTTATGTTAGACAGGCTTGTTAGCACTCGCTAAGACTGGGTGCTAACAACAATTATTATAATAAATACTTCCAATCTTTTTTGCAAGTGGTTTTACGTAAAAATCACAAAAATAATCCTCCCTTCCTAAAGAACAGCTAATGAGCAGTCCGCCTCTATATATCATGGTCGTCCTATTGAGAAAATATTCCTGTTTAAGGCGAACTATGACACCTGCTATGTATGGCGTCTGTATGGCGTGCAAGCGCATCTCACCGCAATACAAAACGCCGGATCCAGCAACACCTAAGATATTGATGGACGCCGGCGCAAACACATCTAATCAATTAATGCAGCAGCTGCTCCTCAAGAGACAGCCTCCGCTGCTGTTTCTTATGCACCCGCTTCGAGAAGAAGATGCTCATCTCATATAGCAGCAACAGCGGCAGATAGACGATCAACGCCGATACCAGATCCGGCGGCGTGATCAGCGTGCTGATGATCACAAGCACCACATAAGCGGTTTTGCGAATTTTGATCAGAAAGGCTGGTTTTAAGATGTGAATCGTCGTCAAGAAAAGCACGATCACCGGCAGCTCGAAAACCAGCGTCACCGGGATCAAGATATTGAACATGAAGGAAAAATACTGCGTAATCCCATAAGTCATCGTCAAACCCATCGACTGCGCAAGATAGAGCGTAAAGGAAAACGTCAAGGGAAAGACGACAAAATAAGCAAACGCAAGCCCACAGATGCCGAGCAGGGCAGCGAGCGGGATGTAATTCAGTGCCGCCTTTCGTTCATGGGGCTTAAGCCCGGGGCTTACAAACCTCCAGATCTGATAAAGGGCAAAGGGCAGCGAGATCATCAGGGCAGCTAACATCGCTACATTAATATAGATGCGCAGCGAATCCCAAGGCGAAAAGACGTTCAGCTCAAACCCCGAGGCCGGCGGCACATGCATCAGATACTCGATGATCGGCTGTCCAACGGCAAAGCCGGCGATCAAAGCAATAACAAAAACGATCACAATGCGGACCACGCGGCTGCGCAGTTCGCTTAAGTGATCGACAAACGACATCTCACGATTCTCTTTCACTCCGCTCACCTGCCAGCAAGTTTATTCCGGTAATCTGCGTTCTTGACTGGCGATGGGACCGTCGAGCGAAGGATTGCGCTCACTTCTGCTCGTCCCTTCCTTGCTGAGAGGCTGTTCGTCCTCCAAGATCTCTCTTGCCCCCAGCTTAAACTCGCGCAATGTTCTGCCGAATGCCCGGCCCAACTCCGGCAGTTTGCTCGGACCGAACAGGAGCAGAATGACGACCATGATCAGGATAAAACCGCCTGGCCCAATTTGTCCTAACATCTTGTCATCCCCCTTATGCACGGTTAAGGAATAACCGTCAGCGGTATGTTAGTCGCACAAACACAAATGTCAATGATATAAGTCCATTAAATTGTACAATACAGCGTGACATATGTCCAACACTTGGGGTGAGTCGTAATAAATTTGTCAGAATTGTGATGGAACTTTGCTCCTCCATCAGCTCAGGGGGTGTCATCCGCTGCCGTCAGACACTGCAGCCCCTCGGGCAAGATGTCCAATACAGCCGCCAGCCCGACATACACCCACTTCGGATGGTCCGGCAGATTCAGGATCAACGTGCGTCCGCGGATGCCGCATATGCCCCGCCACAGCATCGCTTGCTTCGTGTGCTGCAAGCCGGCAGCACGCATCGCCTCGGCGATGCCGGGCACCCGGCGTTCGATGACCCGAGCCGTTGCCTCCGGGGTGACATCCCGCGGCCCCAAGCCTGTCCCGCCCGTTGTCAGGATCAGATCCGCATCATAATAGTCGACCATCTCGATGAGCGCCGCCGTGATCTCATCCATCTCATCGGGCACGATTCGGGTTTCCACCACCGTGCCGTTTAAATCTTCTTCTACCATCTCGCGGATGATCTGTACACCAGCGTCTTCCTTCTCTCTCTGCACTCCCCTGTCGCTGGCGGTCAGGATCGCTGCTTTCCAGCGCATATGAGTTCTCCTCCCGAACCTTCGCTTATGTCTGCTCACTCCTGCCCCTAGTATATCGCTTCCATTATATTATGTATATATCTTCCTGGATTCAGTAATGATGACCTGCATCTTCACATCATGTTCCTCCGCCGGAATCTGCTCTACGATCTGCAGTTCATAACAGACGGCGACCAGTGGCGGCAGCTTGCCGAGTCGCGCAGCGATCTGTGCCAGATAACGGTCATAGTAGCCCGCTCCATAACCCAGGCGATGCCCATGTTCATCGAAAGCCGTTCCCGGCATGATGATCATGTCGATCACCGCCGGATCTATTACTGCCGGCAGACTCGCCAGCGGTTCTCTGATGCCGTAGGGGGGCACAGGTTCCGTATCGGCCAACCCTTCGATATAGTGAAACACCAGCGCCCGCTCCGCGGGGATCGTCCGCGGCGCAGCGATGCGACCCCCCTGCTGCCAGCACCAGCTGATGAACGGATAGAGATCCACCTCTGAACCGAAAGACAGATAAGTGAGGATCGTACAAGGAGCTTCGCTGCGGTTATGTACACTGCGGCCGTCCATTCGTCCTAGTTTTAACTCTTGTTTCAGATGTTGGATCAGCCGCTCACAGATCGCCTCAGATTTCGAGCTTCTCTCCTCGGGAGGAAGCTCGTCACGGGTTTGGATGATTTTGTTCCTAAGCTCGGATTTACGTCTTCTTACTTCGTCTAAATGCATCTTTGAACTCGACCTTTCTGACGGCTTTAACAATCTGTACGCTATAAGTCCATGCCTTGATTGCTATCAGTCTAACACAAGTTCCTCCTCATCCTCCACCAAGATCCGGAGTTCTGCGACCACTGGCAGATGATCCGAGGATTCCGTCTTGATCGTCCAGGCTTGGATCGCATCGATATGGGATCCTGCGAAGATATGATCAAACTCAGCGCCGAGATAATGGGTACCCGTATCATGGATCAGCTCTGCCTTCGTCCAAGGTTCCGTCAGCAGCGCAAGCAGTTCATGGGAAGTATCCATATTCAGGTCGCCTAAGAATATCGCCGGCCCTTCCACTTGCTGCAATCGATCCAGGATGATCGGCATCTGCAGCGCCCGCTCCTCCTCCAGCACACCCAGATGTGTCGCAAGAAGCGTCACCTCATAGTCGCCAACCTTCACTTGAGCAGACAACAGACTGCGGTCTTCCTTGATCCCCGGCAAGTATTCAATCGATGTGTTGTACAACGGGTATTTGCTTAAGATGGCATTGCCGTATTCGGCGAATCCAAAGTAGTAGATGGACGGGGAAAAAAATACATCCATATTAAGCGCTTTCTTAAGAGCGTTTACTTGATCGGTGAATCGGCTCCTGATATGGAAGCGGTCCACCTCTTGCAAGGCGACAATATCCGGATCTCCATATCGAATGTCGTCGATGATCCGATTGAGATTCACCCGGCCGTCGAGACCTTTGCCATGGCGGATATTAAATGTCATCACCCGAAGGTATTGCTCTTTGCCCAAAGGAATCATCACCGTTCTTTGGATCTCGGTCTCGTCCGAATGCCTCTCCTCAGTTCTTGGAATAGAGATGGTAACCATCGTGCCATAAAACAGCACAACCCCCAGAATAAGCGGTACCAAAAATGGCCTAGAAACAACCGGTGTCCACCCCATCGTGCCGACCTCCCGTTTCCCTATTCCCCCTTTTTCTACTATAATACTACAGGGAAGGCGAAAGTGTACATGCACAATGAATGGGAAAATCTTCTCGGGGCTGCGTGTTTCAGCGGCTTCGGAACTTTCCTAGACCTGATCCTCATCTGATCTTAGATCTATCTATATGACATTCGAACCTGTCCGTATGCTTAACTAATTCAGACAATGTCTGGTCTGGAAATATCGAGCGATCAAAGTCATCCATTTCTCTCGCCCCATCGAGAATCGTAAATTTACTGTCAACACTGTCGGTACAGCGATGTCGAAACTTCAACGATCATGACACCTGGAGGTTTACCATGCTTCTGCAAGCAGTTGGAATACACAAATATTATGCCGCCACGCCCATCCTCACGGATATCACGATGCATATCAACGAGGGAGAGAAGATCGGCCTCGTCGGAGTGAATGGAGCCGGCAAGTCCACGCTGATGCGCATCTTGGCCGGCGAGGAAAGCTATGACAGCGGCACGATCCATCGCCAGAAGGATCTGACGATCGGATACCTGGCCCAAGACGGCGGTCTCGGCTCGGACAACACCCTGCATGAGGAACTGCGCTCCGTCTTCACCGACCTGCTGCGCATGGAAGAGGAGCTGCGGCAGCTGGAAGCGGAGATGGCGACGGCAGAAGGTGCGGAACTGGAGTCGGCGATGCGCCGCTATGCCGATCTCTCCGAACAATTCCGCCAGCAGCGCGGCTACGAGATCGATGCTAGAGTTCGCAGCATGCTGTCTGGTATGGGATTCGCTGACTATCCGGCGGATACCTTGGTAAGTGCGCTAAGCGGCGGGCAGAAGACGCGGCTGGCCCTCGCCAAGCTGCTGCTTCAAGAACCGGACATCTTGATGTTGGACGAACCGACCAACTACCTGGATATCCCAACGCTCACTTGGCTGGAAGATTATCTGCGGCACTACCGCGGCGCCCTGCTGATCATCTCCCATGACCGCTATTTCCTCGATGTCATCGTCGATTCCATCATCGAGATCGAAGGCACCAAGGCAGTCCGATATACCGGGAACTATACCAAATTCATCGAGCAGAAGGCCGCCAACTACGAAAAACAGCTCAAGCAGTATGAACAGCAGCAAGCCGAGATCGCCAGGCTGGAAGATTTCGTGCAGCGCAATCTTGCGCGTTCTTCAACCTCAGGGCGTGCGAAGAGCCGGAGGAAGATGCTGGAGAGGATGGAGCGCATCAACAAGCCGGGAGAAATCAAGCGCGCCCATTTTTCATTTCAGATCGAACGCATGACCGGAAGCGACGTCCTGCATGCCGAAGGACTCTCCTATGCTTATGAGGACCGTGTGATCTTCCAAGGTGCCAGCCTCTCCCTGAAGCGCGGCGACAGCGCCGCCTTGGTCGGGCCGAACGGCATCGGCAAGTCGACGCTGCTGAAGCTGCTGATCGGTGAGCTGCAATCCCCGGAAGGAAGCATCACTTGGGGAACCAATGTGAAGATCGGTTATTATGATCAGGAACACGAGAACCTGAACCCGGAGAACACTGTGCTGAATGAAGTATGGGATGCTTATCCGCATCTGGATGAAGTGGAGATCCGCACGGTGCTCGGCGGATTCCTGTTCAGCGGTGAAGCCGCGGAGAAGCGAATTCGCGATCTCAGCGGCGGGGAGCGGGCCAGGGTTTCCTTGGCAAAACTGATGCTGCAGAACGCGAACGTGCTCATCTTCGACGAACCGACCAACCATCTCGATCTGTACAGCAAAGAAGCGCTCGAAGCCGCACTGGTCGATTATGAAGGGACGCTGCTTTTCGTCTCCCATGACCGGTATTTCCTGAACAAGATGGCGGATTATATCTTGGAGCTGAGTCCCGACGGTATCCGCACTTACCTCGGGAATTACGATGATTACGTGGAGAAAAAAGCCGAGCTTGCCGAACTCCATGAACTCGCCTCAGCGGAAGGGAAAGGAACCGCGGCAAAGCCGGCTTCAACATCGGTCCCAACAGCACCTGCAAAACAAGTACCGAATCGCCTTTCCGCTTCAGACGTGCCGAAGGCTGCCCGGAGCTCTGCAGCGAGAACCTATGAAGAAGAGAAGCAGGCACGGCGTGAAGAACGGGCCAGACAGCGCCGTTTGGAACAGGTCGAGGCACAGATCACCGCCAAGGAAGAGACGATCGCAGACATTGAGGCGCAGCTCATCGATCCGGACAATCTCCATGATTATGTCAAGCTGCAAGAACTGCATGAACAGTTGGAACACGAGCGCGAGGAACTGGAACAATTGTATGAGGAGTGGGGGCGCTTGATGGAGTGAACGCCCCGCTTCACTCACTCTCATCTTTCCTATGGAACATTTTCATCATAATCTGTATTTCATCTTACTCTGCGGGAGTGTATGATTTCTGCACATTTCACCTTTGCAATCCAAGGCATGCCTCACACGTTAAGCTTCATTTTAGACTCATCTCTTCATTCCGTTCATCTTCATCTTTTGCTCTTGTTTAAACAGGATTCCGCTGCGTCTCATCAGCGATTAAGAGCAAGATCGGCGCCGCCGCATAGATGATCATCGTACCTGCGGCCACGATCCCGGAATCGTTCAGAGCCAGGGCTGTGATGGAACCGATGACGATCGAGGAGAAGCCGACCATCCATTCCGGTCGGGTCTCCTGCCATTGTCGCAGCAGTCCCCGCGGTTTCATCAGCAGCACAGCCATGACGAAGATGCTTGTCAACAATACCTTACCCCATGAAGAGACGCCGATGAGATTCAGATTCATCTGGAGTTTGCGCACGATCATCCCGGCGATGATATCCAAACGGCCTGCCGCGAGCAGATCCATCGCCCGGCCAATGTGGCTCTTCTCCTCGGATCCCCCATGGCTCAGCCATTGATTCAGCACCCACAGCACGATCAAGCCGCACAGGAGCAAGATGCCGGTGATGATGATCATTCGCCGCAGATGGAGCTTTCTGATTCTCGCCGAGCCAAACAATCGCAGCCAGACGAGTCCGAAGGCGGCCATTGCTGTTAGGGCGCCGCCGGCATTCGTTCCCCCTAGGGGATGAGCCATATACAAGATGATCAACAGGAAGCATCCCGCGCTGATCCAGGCCATCTGCCGATCGGTGACCCTGATCCGCATCCGTCTTCGTCTTGGCGGCAAACCCGTTGAGTTTGTTGGATCGCTGCTCGTTGTATCCGCACTTCCACTTCCAGTATTTGTACTTTCTCTATCCACTCCTTCCGAATTCACTCCTCCCGCACCTACTCTCCTAGAATCCACTCTTCCTGCGTCCACTCTTCCTACATCCACTCCTCCTGCGCCCGCTCTTCCTGCATCTACTCCTCCCACACCCGCTCCTCCTGTAACCACTCCTCTTGTATTCCCTTCTCCTGCATCCGCTCCCCGAGCATTCATTCCGTGCCTTGGCCGCTTCCGAAACCGATAGATGAGCAGCACCGCGGCCAGGATCGTGCAGCCGACGAGCACCCCCATGTATTCATTACCGATGCCGTAATATCTTGCACCGATCATCGGATCGTATCCCATGATGGAGTACTTCACCAGCGGAGCCCCAAGCCAGCCGTCCAGCATCAGCACAAGCGTCGTGACAGCAGATATGATGATAAGGCTTGTTAAGCTGCTGAGCAGCGTCCAGAGGACACTCAAGAGGATCGCCGCGAACACTAGGATGAGCAGCTGATTGATCGGTTCTATCTCCGGATGCCATCCCAAGAGCAGGATGATCAAAGGAGCCGTCAACAGAGTAAACAGGGGAACTCTCATCCATCTCAACGCCTTCCGCCAACCCATCACGACCAGGAGCAGGCTGATCAACAGGACGAAAACCTCATAGGTGACGAAGGGGATTACGGTCATCGTTCGCAATTCATATACATGCTGCATCTTCATCACATCTTGAAGCAGCCATGCTAGATGCCCCAGCGCATCCCCATCCTGAAACAGGATTCTCCGGACGGGAAATCCCATCCACCCTTCACCCGCTTCGATCCCCAATGCAGCAAGAAGGGAAGGCCCCAGATCATGAAGCGAGATCAGCCCAGTTCTCTTCGTCGTCGGCGATGTCCAGAGCCCCGATTCCGCACTTGCTGCCGTATCATAGATGAGGAAGGGCGTGACATGCAGTTTGGCCTGTGCTGCTTGTCCATGGGGCTGCGGGGACATGAGCCACAGCTGTGCACGCCGGCCGCTCCGCAGAAGTTCAGCGTCGAGATACGACCTGAGCCCGCCGATCCACTCATCCAGCTTGCTGAGTTCTCTGTCCCTAGCCTGAAGCCATTCTTCCGGCCGATAATAACGCCGCTCTTGATCCAGGCGAAACCAATCCCCATATTCGATCATGATTACCGCAGGATCTGCTGTTGTATTCCGTTTATGAGTCAGGCTTTGCATTAGATCTGTCCGTGGATTGGTCTGGAGATTGGTCTGGAGATTGGTCTGGAGATTGGTCTGGTAATCTGTCTGGGAATTCGATTCTGCAGCATGAACGCTTTGATCTTGGACAGCAAGGAATTCAGACAACCTACGCATCAATATCGTGGTATCCGTCGCAAATCCGTAAGGCCGATCGGGATCTTGCTGATGAAGGCGTTCAGTAATATCCCCATGGGGGACGGTTCCCTCAGAATTGATCAACATCAACGCTGCATCCCGCAGCGTGAACTTTTCCACATCTCGGTTTCCAAAAACCGCAGTTCTAACTCCATGTTCAGCGAGCACATCGCCTAATCTGCCTATCTCAGCCCGATAAGTTTGTCCGGCATTATTAGCTGCTAAGTACCCGATCTCCGCAACGATGATCGCCTGCTCATTCGCTTGCCGTCCCGTTAGACGGGTATAACGATCCAGCGGTTTCCCATGCTTCATAGAAGCCGCTGCATCAACCGCTGCTCGATCGCTTCCTTCATGATTCAGCATCACAGGATCTTCAGCCTGATAGGCTTGGATATCCGCTGGTACAATTGCAGGAACGCCCGCATTGATCGAGGCATAGACGTCTTCGATTCCGCGTACAGGCGTTCGTACATTCAGCGCTGCTAGACTGCTTGCACCGATAAGGGACTTCATCGCCGGCATTTTGCTCAGCGCTCGCCCATTCCACTCATAGAAGGACAATCCTGGCACCGACACGATGATAACCATCTCCACAGCTTCCCCCGTGCCCTGCATCTGATCCAAGCGCTTCGGGGATTCCGTTGATGCTGCTGGAACAGCTTCCGTCATTTCAATCCATGATCCGGACGTATTCGTCATCAAATTTGACGCTTCTCGCCCGCAACTTGTCATCAGAAACAGCCCTGCTGTCAGCATAACAACGCCTGCTGTCTGCATAACTATTGTCAGCGATCCTTTCGCCCCTGCGAACGGCCATGCATTTCCGAACATCATTTTCATACGTTGAATAAACCGCACATAACGCATCGCTATTACGTCCTCAGTGAATAGTTCTTTATTCAAACCATTTTTTCCATTACAGGAAACAAACATACCGCAGTAATTACCCACAGAGATAAAACGGATAAAACCAATGTATTCACAATTTTGTCCACATTATCCACAGATAAATTAGAATAATTCGCAAAAGTTATTCAACTGATCTCGAAATTTGAACCCCATACCACACCTGCTTTCGCAAAAGTTACTCACATTATTCACACCCGTTGTGTATAACTTATTTACAGGGTCTTATGGACTATTTAGCTGGTTGCTCTGGAAAGTTCTGCTCGATATTTAGCATAATCAGGCGCCCCATAAGAGCATAAATGGTGCTTTCTTCCGACTTATGAGCTTCACCTGAGGTTCACCGGAGCTTCACCGACGTCGTGCTGGATTTCCCCGCTTACAGGCAGACTGAATCAATACTTTTTGACGTCTCACACTGCATGCCCGCGCCGCTCCTCCTCCAATCGACATGCAGGATAGAATTAACGAAAAAACAGGACTGCTGTCAGCAAGATCAGCAGTCCTGTTCGATACGTTACGACATATTTCGCGAAAATTATGGACCAATAATTGTGGTTCAACCAGATTTGCGTTGTGGATATGTCGGACCATGCTGCCAACAATGATGTGCCTGTGGATAAGTCACAAGATCGTGTTAAGATCTTCGACGTTAAGAGCAGCAGTGGTTAGATCCACAAATCGTGCATCAATCATCAATTACATCCACAACTATATCTACGGCTTATTCATTCATCCATTCTTCGAGGGTGAAGAGCGGCTTCGCCTTCATATCAAGCGGCGTGAATGACTGCCGCTCCCATTTGAGATAGGCGGCGGCACCGATCATCGCCGCGTTGTCCGTGCACAGCTCGATCGGCGGCACGACGAGCTGCATCCCCGCCTGCGCACAGCGTTCCGCCAGGACTGTGCGCAGGCCGCGGTTGGCGGCTACACCTCCCGCCAACACCAATTGCCGCGCGCCAAATTCCTGCACGGCGCGCATCGCCTTCTCCGCCAGCACGTCGCACACGGATTCCTGGAATCCGCGTGCGACCCGGGCGGGCGGAATCACTTCGCCGCGCATCTTCGTCTGGTTGAGCACATTCAATACCGCGGACTTCAATCCGCTGAAGCTAAAATCATACGAATCCTGCTCCAGCCACGCGCGCGGCAGCTCCAGCGGATCATCGGTCATCTGGGCGAGACGGTCGATATGGGGACCGCCCGGGTAGGGCAAGCCCAGTGCCCGGGCGACCTTATCGTAAGCCTCTCCCACCGCGTCGTCCCGCGTCTGCCCGATGATCCGGAATTCCCCTCGGGCGGGCATATGGATCAGCTCGGTATGCCCGCCCGAGACGACCAAGGCAACAAGCGGATACTCCAGCGGCTGCACCAGTTCGTTGGCATAGATATGCCCGGCGATGTGATGCGTGCCGATCAGCGGCACATCAAGAGCCAGCGCCAGCGTTTTTGCCGCTACGACGCCGACGAGCAGCGAACCGACGAGGCCCGGCCCCTGCGTAACTGCCACAGCGGAGATCTCATCCAAGCTCGTATCCGCTTGCTGCAGCGCCTCCTCCAGCATCACCGTGATCGTCTCCACATGTTTCCGCGAGGCGATCTCGGGCACGACGCCGCCGTATTTCTCGTGAATATCGACCTGGCTCGATACGACATTCGCCAGCATACGGCGACCGTCCTCGACGATGGCGACGGATGTTTCATCACAGCTCGTCTCGATCGCGAGGATGCGCACTGGTTTCTTCTGATGCTCACGCGTATTTCCGCTGCCTGATGTCAATTGATGCTGAGCGTCATTGCTGCTGCCGCTGTCAGCTGTCGACTTCAATTGACTATCAGCATCATTGCTGCTCGCGCCGGCTGTCGGTTTACGCTCGGCAGCGTGGCTGACGCCGCCCACTGCGGCAGATTGCTGATGATCGCGTTTCCCGCCGGCACCGGCGGTCAGTGGATCGCTTGCGCGTTCGTCCTTATGCATAACCATTCTGTATCGATCCCCTTTCGCAGGACGCAGCGACCCGGTACTACTTCCTGTCTCGGCCCTTGGCGATATTCGCCCACATGATGATCGCGTCCTCATTATTATCCGTATAATACCCTTTGCGCAGCCCTGCGGGACGAAACCCATGCTTCTTATATAAGTTCTGGGCGATCCGATTCGTCACCCGCACCTCCAGCGTCATCCGTTCCGCTCCAAGGTCAAGCGCTGTATCGATGACATGCTGCAACAGCTTGCTGCCCAGCTTCCTGCCCCGGTACTTCTCCCGCAGGGCGATATTCGTAATATGCGCTTCATCGATGATCAGCCACATCCCCGCATAGCCGATGACCTGTCCTTCATGAATCATCACAACATAGTGTGCATGCTGATTAAATCGCAGTTCATTGTGGAAAGCTTCCACCGACCACGGGATCGTGAAGGATTCATATTCGACTTCCATCACTTGCGGGATGTCTTCCAGGGTCATCGAGCGAATCTCAACTTGCAGTTCTTGATCTTGATCCCTCGAAAGCCCTTCCCCAATGGTTCCCTCTGCATGGTTATGATGCATCATAACAACAGCCCCTCACTTCTGACGCGCAAGCAGCTTCTGTTCCGCCTCCGCCAGCTGTGTGTAATTCGGCACCACCGCATGGATATTCTCATATTGTCCGCGAATCAGCCGCTCCCAAGCCAGCCAAGCGAGATCTGTGCCGTGTACGACCTGTTCCTTAGCTAGGACAGGCACGCCGAGTCGTGCCCCGCTTCTCTCCGCTTCCTCACGAAATCCCTCCACCTCGCCGACGAAGACGACGCGATGCGGCCGCTTCTCTTCCGGCAGCTGTGCGATTCGCTGCGCAAGCTGCTCCACCCAATCGGAGAACAGCACGATCTGATCTCGAGCCAGAGGGCGCCAGACTCCGTTCACATCCTCGGCCGCGAAGCGCAAGGTCTCTTGTGCATCCCCTTCTTGAGCATATCCTTCTTCGACATTTCCTTCTTGAGCACTTCCATGGGCAGATCCTTCATGGACATTTCCCAAGGAATTTCCAGGGTACTCCAGCTTCGCTTCAACATCCGAAGAACGGGATGTATCGGAACGATCCGTTTCTTCCGACTGCAGCCCTTCCCCTGCTTGTCCCTGCAGCCACTCATACAGCGCCGTATACACTTGCTTCCGCCTTGCATCCAGCATAGGAACAAGCCAGATTCGCTCGCTGTCCTTGGCCCGCGCTCCACTGGTCCCGACACCTTCCCCGCGCACATAGCCGAAGGCCAGCGCCCCTATACTGGATACGCTCACCAGCGGCATCTGCAGCGACCAAGCCAAGGTCTTCCCAACGGTCACCCCGATACGCACCCCTGTATAGGAACCCGGGCCTCTTCCCACGGCGATGGCGCTTAGATCACGCATGCCAAGCCCCGTCCGCTTAAGCAGCGCTTGGATCTCCGGGACCAGTCGAACGGAGTGGTTGCGCTCCACCGTCGACTCATTTGCCGCAAGGGTCTGCATGCCCTTCATCACGGCGATGCACATATTCGCCGTTGCCGTGTCCAAGGCCAGCCAGTATCGGTCACTCCACTTTTCTGCTTGCGCATGATTCCATTCCGTCACGACTACACTTCCTATCATTTGCTATATAATCTTGACCCAAAATAATCTCTGTTGCTTAACCTGCAGCTTAACCTTTTTCAGGCTCTCCGCCCTTCCCAACTCATACTTCTGCATCATCCGCTGCTCGGTTCTGCCAAGCCTTCTCCGACCCTTCGCCTTCCAGTCCATCGAGCCAATCCTCATAGGCCTCGCCGCAAGCGGCAAGGTGGAAGTTCCGCGACTCGATCCCCGTCACTTCGATATAGATCTCGAACCGCTCCTGCGGCAGCAACGATTCGATCAGGCTCGCCCATTCGACGATCGTCACGCCGTCCCCTTCAAAATACTCCTCCAAACCCAATTCCGCCGCCTCATCTTCACTGATGCGATAGACGTCCATATGATAGAGCGGATAATCCCGCCCCTCATATTCCTTGATGATCGTGAAGGTCGGGCTGTTGACGATCCCCTGCACGCCGAGCTCGCGTGCGATGGCCTGCGTCAGCCGCGTCTTGCCGGCTCCCAGATCACCGTCTAAGGCGATGATCGTACCCGGACGGCAGCATGCTGCAAGATGCGCCGCCAGCCGCTCGGTATCCTGTTCATTGGCCGCTCGAATAGTCAATTTCCGCATGGGTGATCTGAGTCCTCCTTAGGTGTACCGGTGAACGGCATGTTTTTCATTTCATTATATCGACCTTGAATCCTGCCGGCAACTTCATGTGCCGCATTGGTTCACCAGCACACAAAAAAGGCGCCAGTTCGCAAACTGCCGCCTCATCGATTATTGGATCTCTGTCAATTGCTGCGGGGACACGGACTTCCGCACATTCGGATCCCGCTCCAGATGAACTTGGACCTCCTTGCGGCTTGGATCGACGCTCTCGATCCAGACCCGCTCGCCGTTCAGCGTTACAGGTATGGTCTCCTCTGCATGCAGGATTTCTTGAGCACGCTCTAGATCCATTGTGGTTATCACCTCTTTCATAATCTCATGATTCCTGTTTCCTGCCCTCATGATTCCTGATGCTGCATCGTGTCCACCGTCGTCTCGCCGATCCGGCCGTTATGTTCACTGACGACGCCGCCGCCCAATCCCTCATTCACCATGCGGTCGATATCCATAAACAGCTCATCCCGCCCCTCATGATGGGAATCCGCTTGATGCAGCGTCTCCCGGCCGGATCGCTTCATCCTATACCCGTTTAGTCCATGAGCCTGTTCATGAGTCTGCTTCTTGTCCATTCGCTCCGCCTCCTCCACCCCATAATATCTCCCAATGGCGAAGTTTCATACACAGCGCTGTTATGTTCGTGGAATCTTGGGCGTATACTAAGACTATTCCACTCTTTCTTGATGCGCTTATGATTATGCTGAATCACGATCATACGAACTGGTTATGACTGTTTTCAGCCGCGGTCAGTCCCGCATGGTCGATGCCATGTTGATATAAAGCCTCACAAAGGAGATGCAAAGCGATGCACACGATCTGGAAAGGAGCCATCAGCTTCGGCCTCGTCAATATCCCCGTGAAGATGTACGCAGCCACGGAGGAGAAGGACATCTCGATGCGCTACTTGCACAGCAAATGCGGCACCCCTCTATCCTATGTTCGCAAGTGTCCGAACTGCGAAGTGGAGGTCGCGTGGGAAGAGATTCAGAAAGGCTATGAATACGAGAAGGGCAAATTCATCCTGATCGACAAAGAAGAGCTGGATCAATTGAAGACGGATACTTCCCGGGAGATTCAGATCCTCGACTTCGTCCGCCTGTCGGAGATCGATCCGATCTATTTTCAAAAAACCTACTACCTCGGTCCGGGGGATACCGGTGTCAACGCCTACAGCCTGCTCATGCAGGCGCTGAACAACTCGGGCAAGATCGGCATCGCCAAGGTCACGATGCGCAGCAAAACCACTCTGGCCGCTATTCGCATCATCGACAACTGCATCGCGATGGAGACCATCTTCTTCCCTGATGAGATCCGTCCCGTGCATCAAGTTCCCAATCTGCCGGAGAAGACCGAAGTCTCGGACAAGGAACTGCAGATGGCAGAGATGCTCATCGAACAGCTGACGACGCCCTTCGATCCCGCCAAATACCGCGATGATTACAGAGAACGCCTGCTCGGCCTCATCGAGTCGAAGATGAAGGGCGAGGAGTTCAAGGTGGCTCCGGATACGCCGCAGACCAATGTCGTCGATCTTATGGCAGCCCTTCAGGCCAGCCTGGAAGCCGTGCAGCCTAAGCTGGATCCGAAGGCGGCCGCCGATCCCGGCAGCGGTGAAGATGCGAAGCCTGCCGCTGCGGCGAAGAAGACGACGAAGGCCAAGACCGCCAAGACCACCCGTAAGAAAACAGCCCGTAAAGCCACTTAACCTGGCGGGAGCATAGATCATGAGATTGCAGCCGCTCATCCCCTTCGAACCGATCTCCGTCGCCTCCCCTCCCAGCGGTGATGAATGGATCGCCCAGATCAAATGGGACGGTGTCAGGATGCTTCTCTATCATGACGGGGAAGAAGTCCGATTGTACAATCGCAGGCGTAATGAACGGACGATGCAGTATCCGGAATTGCTCCAGGTGGACGGGTTCTGCTCAGCGGATTCCGTCATTCTGGACGGCGAGATCATCGCCTTCGACGAGGACAAGCGGGTCTCCTTTCAAGAAGTGATGAAGCGGGACCGGCTGCTGAAGCCTGACAGGATCAGACAAGCAGTCACAGCCGTGCCCGTCACCTACATGGTCTTCGATATCCTCTACTGCAGCGGCGAATGGCTGGTAGACCGGCCGCTGAGCAAGCGGCAGCAGGTATTGCAGGATGTGTTAACACCGTCGCCGCAGGTGCAGATCGTGCAGAATTTCGAGGATGGCGACGCGCTGTTCAACCTGATGCGGCAATATCGCATGGAAGGCGTCGTCTATAAGGACAGGACCAGCAACTATGGAATCAACGGCAAGGACGGCCGCTGGCGGAAGCTGAAGATCTTGGAAGACCTGTATGCCGTAGTCGGAGGCGCGACATTCAGAGGCAAGACCGTGAATTCCCTCCTTCTGGGTGTCTATGATGATTCAGGCAAACTCCTCTACATCGGCAATGCCGGTGCCGGCCGATTCACACAGCGGGATTGGGAGCTGGTCACCCAAGCCCTGCTGCAGATGAAGACAGAGATATGCCCTTTCGCATACGTCCCGCCCCCGCAAACAAAGGGAGTGATGTGGGTAAAGCCCTTCCTGGTGATCCGGGTGGAATATCTTGAATTGACGAGGAACGGCACGCTGCGCCAACCAGCGATCCAAGGCGTCGCCAGCCAGATCCCGCTCCACGAATGCAGCGTTCATCAGTTACAGCAAGCGCCAGGTTAAAGCAGAGCTGACTCGAAGCGCAGACATCGCGCCCCACATTCGCTAAAGGAGGCACGTCCCATGCCCGCTGTGCAAGGAACCGTCGTCATCGACGGCTATGAGATCACGATCACTAATCCCGACAAGCCTCTCTGGCCGGACATCGGGCTGACGAAGCTGCAGTATCTGGAGCGATTGATCACGCTGTCGCCCTATCTGCTCACGTACCTTCGCAACCGTTGTTTGACCACGATCCGCTGGCCGCATGGCGTCGGGGATACATTTTTTTATCAGAAAAATGCTCCAGTACCCACACCCGAATACGTTCGCACAGAAGTGCTGCACGGGATCCGCTACGTTGTCGCCGACAACCTGCCGACCTTGATCTGGCTGGGCAATCTCGCCTGCTTGGAATTCCACCCTTCGCTCCATCTCATAGGCAGTAACCAGCCCGTGGAATGGCTGATCGATATCGATCCCTCGCGGGAGTATGAACCGCGCATCGGTCAAGCCGCGGCGATCGTCGGTGAACTGCTGCAGACCATCGGCATCCAGTCCGTGCCGAAAACTTCCGGCGCCACCGGGGTGCAGATCTATGTCCCGATCAAAGCGGGCTACACCTTCGAACAGCTGCGCTCGATCGGCCGCTTCCTCGGGATATACCTGACTCAGCGATATCCCGATCTGTTCACCCTCGAACGGCTGAAGAAGAACCGCGGGGACCGCATCTATTTCGACTACTTGCAGCATTGGTACGGCAAGACCCTCTCAGCCCCATACACGCCGCGTGCCCGCCCCGGCGCGCCGGTTTCAACGCCGCTTACATGGGAAGAATGCCGCCTCCTGACCAATCCCGCCGAATACAACCTGCTGAACATCGGCGAACGCCTGGCGCGTCTCGGCGATTTGATCCAACAAGTCCCTCCGCAGGATCTCGATCATGCCCTCGCCTTCATCGCCGATGCAAGGATCTGATGGTCATCCATAACCGGTGTTCTGCCCTTCTGCAGACCGCACGCCGCAGCAGGCGCTTATAACAGCGGAGAGAGAAGCCGCGCGCCGGCCTCCTTCATGCGCCGCCAATAGCTGCGCGATGCAAACGCCCGGTAATCGATCTCCTCGCTGTGCTGAAGATCTTCGAAGAAGATCTTCTCCAACTGCTTCACGAGGGACTTCGAATAGATCATGGCATTCAGCTCAAAATTGCTGAAGAAGCTGCGCATATCCACGTTCGCTGTACCCACCGTTGCATACAAGGAATCGATGATGATCATCTTGGCATGAATAAACCCCGGCTGATATTCATACACATGAACGCCTTCCCGCATCAACTCCTCCAAATGAGACAAAGTAGCTAACTTGATCAAACGGGAGTCCGGCCTGCCGGGGATGAGGATACGGACGTCAAGCCCGCTCTTGGCAGCCGAGATCAAGGCCATCTTGATCCCGTCATCCGGGATAAAATACGGTGTGGTCACATAGATGCTCGACTGAGCAGCGGTGAACATCCCGTAGTATAAGGCATGGATAGCGTGGTGAGCTTGATTAGGACCGCTGGTGATGAATTGTATGAGATTGCCTCCAAGGCCATGGTTCTCCCTGCCCTCAATGGGCCGCTCTCCACTGAAACCGAATCTTCCCCTTAATAGTTCGTCCGATTCCTTCCAATTCTGACCGCTCACTTGTACCCAGTCCCTTAGAAAGGTATGCTGCAGCCCGTAGACAGCATCCCCTGCAATGCGCATCTGCGTATCCCGCCAGTATCCAAGCTTCGTCTCATCCCCCATATACTCGCTCCCGACGTTCATCCCTCCCCAGTAACCGATTCGGCCGTCACAGACGACGATCTTGCGATGGTTCCGGTAATTGAGCCGTTTATGCAGGATGGACATTCCGGCCGGCATATAGACATGCACCTCTATACCGCCGGCAATCAGCTCGTCAATCTTCTTCTTCGGATAAGACAGGCTGCCGATGCCGTCGATGATGCAGCGCACCACCACTCCCTCTGCGGCCTTGCGCTTCAAGAGTTCTGCCACGCGATGACCGAGCGCATCATCACGGAAGATATAGAACTCCATATGGATGTGCTCCTTGGCCTGCTCCAGATCCTCCAGCAGATCATCATAGAAGGATTGCCCGTCGACATAGATCTTCGTGTTTCTCGCCGCAGCGGGCGGATAGACTGATATGCTGTGAATATACCGATGCAGCCGGGTATACGGCGTCTGTTGTAGATCCTGCAGAAGAGGGCTGCAGGTCTTGCGCGGCCCATGAACTGTATCTTCACTGGGCATGTTTTTCCTGTGCCCGCCCGCCGCCATCCAGAAGATAAAAAATCCAAACAAGGGTATGATAAGTGCGACGAACAACCAAGCCGTCAGTTTGTATGGCTCTCTATGCTCTTTGATGAGGATCACGAAGATCTGAAGGATCACAAGAAACAATACCAAGCTGAGCCAAATCAACCTTTACTTCCTCCAACCAGGATATGCCGTCGATGAACCGTAACGAATAGGATGCGTGTTATGGTCATGGAATATTCTATTTTTTTACGATTGAAGAAGGTTTTCGTCGGTTTGAGGAGAATAATTAATGTTAATCGTCATTTTTTGTGTTCGGATTACGACTTCGACAGACTGCATTTCGACAGACTACATATAGAGAGGGTTAACGATGAGATTCAACTGGGGGACTCGCAAGCTGACCTTCGTTGTCATCCGCGATGCGAATTCATCCGTCATACGTTTTCGATTGCGCAGCATCTTCTTGTATCTGATTCCGATCCTGCTCATCCTTGCATGTGCAGCGATCGGCATCCTAACACATCTGTATCTGGATTCGGTGAAACTGAGCCAGGCGCTCACAAGCAAGCTGCAGATGGAAGCCATGGAACACAGCAAGATCGTCGATGAGAAAGACAGGACGATCGAACAGCTGATGACCGATGTCGTCGAGCTGACCGCGCAAGCAGAACAAGTCCAGGAGAGACTGCAGGAACTCGAACAGATCGGAAACCAGATCAAGAGAATCAGCGGGGATACAGAATCCGGAACGGATTCTCATTCGGTGTTCGGACCCCTATGGGACGAAGCACGCGGGGATGTCATGATCGCATCAGCGTTTGCCTTCGCTGAGGAGGACATGGGAATCGAGGCGCTGATAACAGATCAGCATGCTGACTCAGAGCATCATGAGCGTTTTGCAGCGAATCCTGCGGCAGAGCTTTTCTCGGATCTGTTGATTTCGCCGCTCTATCCCTTCGATCCGCTGAATGGACAGGGCGGAATATTGCACGATGTGAATCCGGAAGAGATCATAAAGTTGGCCGCGGATACGAAGAAGACCTTCCTGCAGCTCGACGAGCTCATGGAAGATCTCAAGCTGAACCTGGAAGAAGCGAAAGAATTGGCACTCGAGTATCAGCATCTCATGCGGATCACGCCGTCGATCTGGCCGACGGTATCGACGCGCATCACGTCGTCATTCGGTTATCGACGAGATCCATTCACGCGGCGTCTCAGCCACCATTCGGGCATCGACTTCGGCGGCAAGACCGGGGATCCCATCTATGCAACCGCCGACGGCAAAGTCATCGAATCCAGCTTCGACCGCGCTTTGGGCAACTATATCGTGATCGACCATTCCAACGGCCTGCGCACCTTATACGCCCATCTGTCCAAGAGGCTTGTCTCCGCTGGGGAGACGGTCTCTAAAGGCGATGAGATCGGCAAGCTGGGTTCCACCGGCCGCAGCACCGGTCCGCATCTGCACTATGAAGTGTACAAGAACGGCGTTCCCGTGAACCCGAAGAACTATCTGCCTTAAAGAACGATCATCGAACTATCTTCGATAGAAACTATCTTCGGGATGAAGTACTATCTTCGATAAAATTTATCTGTCATGAGCAACAGGTTATACAGTTATTATCTAAAAAGTAAGATCAACTTGTATGTGGGTTGAAAATGATTGGGTTGAAAATGATTAAGATATATTAAGATCTAGATGGGAAGTGTAAACATTGTTTAGAGGCAAAACGCCAGATCTAACCAAGACCGATACGCTGATCGGCGAAGGGACAATCATCGAAGGCAATCTCAAGTCCCAAGCGAGCATGCATATCGAAGGGCATGTAATCGGGGATATCCTCTGTGACGGGGATCTCACGATCGGTGAACAGGCTGTTGTGAAGTCCAACATCGAAGCCCGGCATATCACCATCGCCGGACATGTCGAAGGTGATGTGCGCGCCCGCGGCAAACTCAGCATCACTACCTCCGGCCGCCTGTTCGGCAACGTAACCTGCGCGACGTTCACGATTGAAGAAGGAGGCACATTCACCGGCCACAGCACGATGCCGGCGGCAGGGGATGACGCTCGCAAGAACAATTCACAGCCTGAAGAAGCGGAGCATCCATCGAGGAAAAAACAAAAACGAAACAGCAATCAAGCCGGGGCTAATGCCGTTTAGACCCCGGTTTTTTTGCTGTATCGATGACGGCTTGAGGTCTGCTCTAACCCGTGTTATGATTTGAAAATGAGTTTTATTGGAGTTTTGGAGTTTTATTGAAGCGGAGAGAAAATCGTGGACTGGATACAGAGACTAAAGGATCTAACCGTCGATGATATCATCGAATGGATTGAATATATGGGAACGTTTGGGCCACTGCCGGGGATTCTCGTCACGATGGCAGAAGCATTATTGCCTTTTCTTCCCCTGATCGTGTTGTTAGTTGCCAATGCAACGGCGTACGGAATGTGGCAGGGCTTCTTCTTATCCTGGATCGGTACCACCCTTGGCGCAGCGATCGTGTTCTTGTTTTTCCGGCTGTTCGGCGCCCGCTTCAGTTCATACCTGCAGCGCCGATATCCGAAGGCGAAGGTGATGTTTCGCTGGCTTGAACACCGCGGTTTCACTCCGCTTCTGATCGCATACAGCTTGCCTTTCACACCATCAGCTCTTGTGAACATCATGTCCGGGCTGAGCACGATCCCGATCAGGATGTACATGGTGGCTTTAAGCCTTGGCAAGGCCTTCCTCGTCTTCACCATCACCTTGGTCGGCCATGACCTTGCATCGATCCTCCGCCTGCCCATGAAGATCGTCCTGATCATCGTCATGTTTATCATCCTGTGGCTCTTGGGCAAGAAGTGGGAACAGCGCTATAACCGTGAAGAGCCGAAGGAGGATTAGGAAGGTAAATCCGCTGTGCCGTTCCAGTATGAGCCAGCCCGAATCGGTACTTTATGTTGTAACACTCATTAAGCCTGCATCGGCCCCGCCTGAGTCGATACTTTCTGTCGGCTCATGCATCAAACCAGCACCTGCCCAGGCTGTATCGACAGTTTCTGTCGGCTCACGCGCCAGTCCTGCATCCACAGCTCTAACAACACCTATTTATGCTTCTGTACTCCTATCCATGGACAGATATCCAAACGGAACCGCTGTGACCTCCATATGATGTAGTGTTCAATTAGGAAAGGAGGTCAACAACCGAATGCATTACAGCGCTAACTATGGTCCGTTCGCATCTAATTTAGGTCCTGCCAACATCAGTCCTTATGCCAGCAATGTCAGCCCGCTTTCTTCCAATGTCGGTCCTTATGCCAGCAATATCAGTCCGCTTTCTTCCAATATCAGTCCTCATGCCAGCAACATCAGCCCGCTCAAGAGCAAAGTCAGCCCCTATGCCAGCAACGTGAGCCCTCTCAGCAGCAACCTCAGTCCCTTAGGCGGTAAGGTAAGTCCTTACAGCGGCAAAGGCAAACTGCATCACAAGGGCTGTGGTCACGGATACGGCCGCACAACTGCTGGAGCCATCCTGGTCCTGTTCATCCTTCTCGTCATCATCACTCGCAGATTCAATTACTAATTTACAAACATTGGATGGACTCCACATACTCATTCCTCATCTCCAGATTCGCCGTCCGCAGCCCGCTTCACCGCGGACGGCGATCCGCCTCCTTAAACCCGGCTGATTCACCGGCGTTTCCTGCTTTTGTCAGCTTACAGCTAATCTGCGATTAAGCTGCGGTTAACATACAATCTGCATACAATCTGCATACAATCTGCACACAGCCGGCATATTCAGAGCAGTACCTGCATAGATATCTCAATATATGACCATGTCCAGGTCATCGACCTAATCTCTCTTTATCCTAGGTCATCACACCATCGTCATCCAAATCCCGCTTCATATCCAGGATATAGGTCCATGCCTAAGGTCAACTCATACCTGATATACCATGATAACGGCTGATCCCATCCCCCGGTCCTCGCTAAGGTCGGGGGTTTCATGCTTAATAGGGACTTCAAGTTTAATAAAAGCCCCAAGGTCCATATCCTGGATATCCGCCATATCCGCCATAGCCTCCGTAACCCGGGTAGGGATATGGATAGGGGTATGGATACGTGAAGGGTTCGGTGCCAACCGCCAGCAGATCGAACAGAACCAGCGGGATGAATGCCTTCGTATGAGCTGCCTTTCCCTTTCGTCTTAACACATATTGGTTCTTGCCTGTACGGATCAACTTGCCGGACTGATAAGTCCCATCCTTGCGCAGGACATAGACTTGTTTGCCGGTCAATGAGCGCAAATTTTCTTTTGTCGGTGCCAACATCGTTCTGAACACCTCCCCTCAGCTTCCCTGTATCTTATGTCGCATAGAAGCTGGGAGCGTGGTTGACCGACTAATCGCTGCGAAGATATGCTGAATCCCATCGACTTGGCGGACATACATCGTCCAGCTCTGAATATACATAGCGAACAAGGAGGTTCCTGCATGAGGAAGAAACAGCTGACGGTCATCGTTGTGCCCGAAGCCGATCGATCCGTGCGCCGTTTCCGCACATCGCGGATCCCACTCCTCGTCCTGCTGGCCCTGACCTTCTGCATGGCTGCTTTGTTCTTCCTGTGGCTTGATTGGAAGAAACAAACCTATGAGCGCATCATTCATCAGATCTCTGACCGTTTGACCTCAGAGAGGCGTTCGCACCAAGATCAGTTAACGATGAAGAATGAGACGATTGAAGAACTTCAACAAGAAGTCATCAAGCTGACGGAACAGACCGAGGAAGTGCGCAGCAAGCTGGCAGAACTGCAGCGTTTGGAAGAGGAGATCCGAGCGGTCACTGGGATCGATTACCCGGATGCAGAGGGTGAGGATCGATCCGTCCAAGCTGCCGGCGGTACTTTCCATGCTGTCAAGGAGGATGAAATCCTGACCCTCGCTGATGCTGCAGCACAATCCTTAAGCACATTGTCGCAATCGCTGACCTTCATGCAAGAACGGCTGGACCAGCTGCTGGCAAAATTGTCGTATCTGGAGTATCTCTCCAGCATCACGCCGTCGATCTGGCCGGCGGAAGGAGGACGGATCACTTCGAGATACGGCTATCGACTCGATCCCCTCACGCGCCGCTCCGCCTTTCACAGCGGTGTCGATATCGACGGCAAACTTCGTGATGATATCTATGCCGCTGCAGCCGGCAAGGTCGCAGAGACAGGATTTACGAACAGCTTGGGCAACTACATCATCATCGACCATTCACGCGGGCTCCAGACGCTGTACGCTCATCTGCACGAGATCCTCGTTGATCCCGGCGATCAAGTGGACAAAGGCGAATTGATCGGCCTCATGGGCTCCACCGGCCGCAGCACCGGTACCCATCTCCACTATGAAGTCCATGTGAACGGCAAGCCGGTGAATCCTCAATCTTATTTACCTGACTAATAAGGAGGTCATTCATCATGCGCAAGGTGAACAAGCTGAAGGAGATGAAGACACA
Source organism: Insulibacter thermoxylanivorax (assembly GCF_015472005.1). NCBI lineage: Bacteria > Bacillati > Bacillota > Bacilli > Caryophanales > Paenibacillaceae > Insulibacter > Insulibacter thermoxylanivorax. Next base: position 63,112 of record NZ_BMAQ01000003.1, read on the forward strand.
AACAACGGATACCTTGATCGGCGCAGGCACGGTCGTCGAAGGCAAGCTCCACAGCAATGCCAGTCTCCGGATTGACGGCAGTGTGCGCGGTGATATCACTTGTAAAGGCGATCTATACATAGGAGAGAATGCAGTGCTGCAATCCGATGTCCAGGCTGCCAATATCTATCATGCCGGCAAAATCCACGGCACAGTCACAACTACCGGCACCCTGCATGTATCGAAGAGTGGTAAGATCTACGGCGACCTGAACGTTGCCAAGATCCAGATCGCCGAAGGGGCTGTATTCGAGGGCACGATTATCATGAGAACGGAAGTGGCCAAACAAGCTTCCGCCGTCTCCCAACCCAAGAATGACAAAGTCAAAGTTGTAAAGTAGTTCAAACGCCAAGCCTTCGCATTGGAACTCTGCTGCTGGTCAGACGAAGCCGAACAGTCTAGCGGCTGGTCAGGGTCAGGAGGCATCATCGCGGCGGTCGATTCCTCCGTAACCCAGAAAGTGAACTGCTTCTGCCATCACCCTGTATCCTAATGCATTTGGATGCACCATATCCTCACCGATCAGATCATCGATGCGATATATAAAGGCTTCATAGATATCCACGATTCGGATCTGCGGCGTCTCATAACGCTGCCAGACTTTATTAAAACGGCCGACCCAATATCCCGTTTCCTCAAACATAGGAAAGGGATTATACAGATTCAAGATGCGCATCTCAAGCGGCTTCTCCGCCGCCGAAGCATACTCGGAACGAATCTGTTCCAGCTCCCCGAAGAATTCTGCCGTGCGGCCGTGGAATTCGCGCAGAGCATTCCTCAATACCTGCGGGTCTCGCTTCGCCAGGAACACCCTTGCCGCTTGCAGCAGATCATTGCCGCCCGCTGTTAAGCTTAGCAGTTCCGCTTCGCGGATCACGACCCGCAAGTAATCATCCGTTCTTAAGCGATGCAGAATATCGCCCAGCGTCTCACCCGTTACACCGGCGTTATGCAGAATGACCGGACGACCGATCGCCTCTTCCATCCGTTTGCTGAATACAGCAGCGAAGCTTTCTTCCTCAGATACCCCGAATCCCTCGGTTAAAGAGTCCCCTAACGCCACATAGACCAGAGGTTTCACCATCTCCTTCACCCCGCTTCCCACATCAATCCTCCCGCCTATATGGATGTACTCCAATATATGTTCATACAGCTTAACCACATGCTAGATACTTCGCCCCGCCGACACACCGCCAGTCTGTCCGCTTCCCTCAAAGGGGAATAGTGGAAGTCAAATTTCCTTTATTTCGTCCGATACCATGTTTTTTATGAAATAGGGTAACTCAAATTTCCCTTATTTTGCTTAATAGGGTAATAACAACAGTGATTTACTCAAAAAATCGGAAATAATGTAAATTTGACTTCCGCTATTTTCGAAAAATCAGCGGAAAGATCGAAATAGAGGAAATTTAACTTCCCTTATCCTCACTGCGGACTGCAACAGACTGCAATAGACTGCAGTGGATTGCAGCATGCTCTTGTTCTGGAATGATATGGGTGAATATCTGATATTCTCTTACGGAACCGCACAACCTATCGAATACAACCACGGGCTCATTCCATCGAAGCTGGCCTTCTCCATCGCCGGAACCCGCGAAGGAGTACCCTTCCCTGCTGTCTTGGAAGCCTTCATGATGGTATTCACGATGGAGATCCTGCGGGAAACAGGGGTCCGTCTTCCCAAACCCGTCGGTCATACCATCGGGATCGTAGGCCGCCAGGTGATCGGTGAAGCAGCGGTGCGAGCAGGGATCGTCAGCCCGATCATGGTGATCATTGTGGCCCTCACCGCGATCGCTTCCTTCACACTTCCTGCATACAACTTCACCGCCGCGCTCAGGCTGCTCCGCTTCGGCGTGATGGCAGCAGCTTGCGCGGTCACTCAGACAATAACACCAGCACCTAAGCGCTGTTCAATCTCTTCGGTTCCTGCGCAGCAAGAAGCGGATGATGGTCCCCGGCGTATGCCTTGGAGTTCATCATCCGCTCTCTTGTGTCCGTGCCCGTCGTTCACTATCATGGGCAGATGCAGTTTTATTTTCATTTGCGAATTGTGAATATCTGTCTTCTGTCAGACTCCCATTTAGCCTTCCTTCGCGCGGTAAGCAGCCGTAGCCAGCGCCAGGAGCTCGCCCTGTTCATCGTATATGCTGCCTTTCGTCGTGATCGTCTGGCGTGTGGCATGTACGATCTCTCCGCTTACTTTCATCCTGCCGGCAAGGCGGATTGGGGCGACATAATGGATCGACAGATTCGTCGTTACGACGCGCGCCTTCGGTTTAAGATGATAAGCTGCATAACCCATAACGTGATCGAGCATCGCTGCGTAGACCCCGCCATGGGTGATGCCCATATGGTTGAGGTGATGGGCTTCGATCGTAACCTCGCCTTCCAACCGGCGGTCGCTGACAGCGGTGAGACGTCCGCCGATATAATCGAAGAATGTACCGCGGCCTTCTTCCTGCAGCCATGCAAGTGTTTGTTCTGTCATTGCTGGAGCCTCCTATGTAATATCGAGTGTAAGATCGGATATGTCATTAGTATATGCTTACAGGAGAAGTTCAGCAGCTCGCCGCAGCTGATGATGCTGCCCGCATCACTCGGGTCCCTGATTGCATCGCGTCCCCCGCCTAGATCCCGATCGATAATGCCTGTACCGTGATCAACAAGACGAGGTACAGGATGACGAAGATCATCAGCACCGCAGCCCCTTGCGTAGCCTTGATGCGATGTGCCTCGGCCAATCCGGCGACGAGGAAGATGATCGCATATACAGCGAAGAACAGGGTGATCAGCATAAGGACGAGATCGATCACCGGATGTGCAGCCTGTGCTTGCGCCAGCGCCTCGCCGCCCGCCAGATAAACTTCGCCATAGAGGATGAACTCGATGATCGTAACCGCCAAAGTGCCGATGAAGGGCAGCATCGCCCAGCCGACGGCGGTTGTGAGTTCGGAGAACTTCCCTTGACCGCCGACCCAGCGGCCGAAGAACATAAACACCAACGATAATAACAGCAAGAACAGGATCCCCGATACCAATCCGCCGCCCACGGCATAGACGAGCTTCATCGTTCCATCGGCATATGGATCGATCCAGTCGCTTCCCTGAATGAAGTCGACGGCATTCACGATGCCGCTGGCCGACGCGAAGATATAGGCTGGAACCAAGCTTCTTCTCGCGATCAGGCCGCGCATAGTTCCTCTAGGATGCCGCCAGATCGAGAGAAACGGGATGGACTTCTGCTGCATGTTCGTATCCGCCACTCTTCCCCACTCCCTAACATAAGTCACATAGTAGTGATCATTATAGCAATTCATGTCAGCTTTTGTCCATGTACTGCAGGTGAACAGCAGGATTACGCCGGAGCATCGTCGAACATGGGGGAGGATAGATTGGCATAAAATTGGATCAGCCGTATAATCAACCGTGTAAGCCAATTCGGCCGCTTGCCGATCATCGGCTGCCAAAACGGGAGGGAACCATCTATGAACAAACCTTCACAACATTCGCCATATAACTCTGCAGACCATCCAACACGTGCGAATCTTCCAACACGCGCGGTCATCATCAGCGGCGGACAGCTTGGTCCGTGGGTGCTTGAACACATCCAAGCCCATGACCTAATCATCGCGGCCGACTACGGCGCATGGTTCGCTGTACAGAACGGTATCAGACCGCATATGTCCCTCGGTGATTTTGATTCGATCCAAGAGGAGCAATTCGCCATGGTAAAGGCGCACAGCGAAGCCGTAAATACCTGTGATCCCGTCTGGAAGGATCTTACGGATACGGAGATGGCCTGGGAGTATGCCCTATCGCAGGACGTCCAAGAGATCGTGCTGCTGGGCGCAACGGGCACTAGGCTGGATCACACGATCACCAACATCCATCTCTTATCCAAAGCAGAATCCCGCGGAATACGCGCCGTGCTGATCGATGCGAACAACGAGATCCGCCTTGTCAGTCATGTGAGCAAACAGTTGCGGGTAGAGCGCAAGGACTATAAATATGTTTCCTTAATCCCGCTGACGGAGCGGGTGACGGGGGTAACTTTGGAGGGTTTTCGCTACCCCCTGCAGGATGCTGAGCTGACCTTCGGCAAATCCTTGGGCATCAGCAATGAGCTCATCGAGCACTGGGGCTCAATCGAGCTGAAGTCGGGCAAGCTGCTCGTCATCCAGAGCAAGGATTGATCCCGCCGGATCGGCCGCTGTTCAATCGATGCAGACGCCCATGCCTGCTGCAAGTGCATGTCCGCAGTATACCGCCTGCTACTGGCGCCGCACCAGCTTGTTCTCCATATAAGCTACGGCTTGGTACATCAAGGTGGCGGCGATCGCGATGACGAACAGACTGCCGATGACGAGCGTGAAGTTGAACACTTGGAAACCATAGATGATGAGATAACCGAGGCCTTCCTTCGCGACGAGGAACTCGCCGACGATAACGCCGACCCAGGCGAGGCCGACGTTCACCTTCAGAGTGGAGACGATCGTCGGAAAGGAAGCCGGCAGGATCACGCGGCGAAAGACCGTGCTGCGCCCGCCGCCGAATAACCGTACGACCTTCACATAGTTGGCATCGACTTCCTTGAAACTTGAGTACACCACGATGGTCGTGATGATCACCGTGATCGCCAACGCCATCGCGATGACCGCTCCTAAACCAGGACCGATCGCGACGATGAAGATCGGGCCGAGCGCCACCTTAGGCATGCTGTTCAACACGACGATGAATGGATCCAGAACCCGTGCGAGGAAAGGCGACCACCAGATCAGCGCGGCGAAACAGGTCCCGCACAGCGTTCCCAGGATGAAACCAAGCACCGTCTCAGTGATCGTCACGCCGATATGGATGAGGAGTTCGCCTTCTTGGAGATTCTCCCACAACAGACCGACGATCTTGCTCGGATAGCTGAAGAGCAGCACATCGATCCATTTGTTCCGACCGGCGTATTCCCACAGTCCCACTGCGCCCGTCAGAAGAAGCAGCTGCGTGAGCAGTACAAGAACCCTCATCCTCCGCCTGCGGCGCATATGCACCGCATATTCCAGCTCGGCTATATCCATATCACCCTTGCCTGTGCCAATCCGATCGGCTTCATCTTCCTTCGGCTTCGGCATCTACCTCTCCCCCTTCCGTCTCCTGCAATTCGCGCCACAGCTCGCGGAACAAGCGGTGAAAGCCCGGCTCTTCCCTTGCCTGGAGCGGCAGCGCCCGCCTGATCGGCTCCGGTACATGCAGTTCCCGGCGGATATGCCCGGGATTGCGGCCAAGGACGATGACCCGGTCGCTCATCGCAATGGCTTCCGAGAGATCATGGGTTACGAGAATCGCTGTCTTCCCTTCACTTCTAAGGGTCTCCAACACGAGATCCTCCAGCGTCAACTTCGTCTGATAATCAAGGGCTGAGAAGGGCTCATCGAGGAGCAGAAGGTCGGGTTTGGCCGCCAGTGTTCTAACCAGCGCAGCCCGCTGCCGCATCCCGCCGGACAGCTGCGAGGGATATTGGTTCACGGCTCCGGCAAGCCCCATCTGATCTAACAGCTGACGAACATAGGCCTGTGAGCCAGAAGTCACTTGCTTCTTGATCTCTAGCCCGGTCATCGCATTCTCCCAGATCGTCAACCAGGGGAACAGATAATCCTGTTGCAGCATATACCCGACATGGGCGGAGGGACCGTTCACAGGTTTCCCCCGGATCCGCACTGTCCCCGACGTAGGTTGGATTAAGCCGGCGATCACCGAGAGGATCGTCGTCTTACCGCAGCCGCTCGGACCTACCAAACTGACGAACTCTCCAGGCTCTACGGACAGATGGATGCCCGCTACTGCCAGTGAAGCACCTTTATCCGTAACGTACACATGGGACATATCCTCAACGTCTACCATCCGGGCCATACGCATCCCTCCCTGTTGTAATGAAGTCCTAAGGTAAGTCCCTGGGTTCTCTGTTCTACATCCTAAGGTGCTTCCAACTCCATGAATTCTGCTTAACTCGGCATTCAATTAACCTGCAGGTATGCTCGAATTCCAGCGAGCATCCTCTATTGCTGCATAGTTACCGCACGTTCTGCGAAGGAGTTGTCGACGATCAGATGATGGGCAACCCGCTCCGGAAGTTCTCCGGCTTCATCCATGATATCAAGCAGATGGTTCCATTCCTCTTCATCGATGATCGGATCTTCTGCAAAGGACCCTTGACTGCGGTAGCGTTCTACAACCCGCTTCACCACTTCCCGATCGGTATCCGGGAAATACGGCATGAGTGCATCCGTTACCGCATCCAAGGATTCGCTTTGCACCCAGCGCTGAGCACGATACACGGCAGTGGTGAATTTCTGAATCAATTCAGGATGCTGATCGATGAAACTCCGCTTCGTCATGAACACTGTATAAGGCAGCCGGCCGCTCTCCGTACCGAAGGAAGCAACTACCTTCCCCCGGCCTTCTTGCTCGAATACCGTCGCCTGCGGTTCGAATAACTGAACATAATCTCCAGTACCTGATGAGAACGCTGCTGCAATATTCGCAAAATCGATGTTTTGAATAAGTTCCATATCTGCATGCGGATCGATCCCATGTTTCTTCAGCGTGTACTCGCCCGCCATCTGCGGCATGCCGCCCTTGCGCTGGCCCAGGAAGGTCTTCCCGCGAAGCTGCTCCCAACCAAAATCCGCAGTCTGTTCCCGGGACACAAGGAAGGTTCCGTCCGTCTGTGTGACTTGAGCAAAATTGATCACTGGATCCTCCGCACCTTGTGCATAAACATAAATCGACGTCTCCGAACCGACGAGAGCGATATCGATCGTGCCCGCGAGAAGTGCGGTCATCGTCCGGTCTCCCCCTGGTGTCGTCGTAAGCTCTACGTCTAATCCCTCGTCCGCGAAGAATCCCTGCGTCAGCGCCACATATTGCGGGGCATAGAAGATCGAGCGCGTCACCTCGCCGATCGTAATCTTCGTCGGGCCGCCGCTTGAACATCCCGCAGCAAGCACCAACATCATGAGCAGCAGAATCGCTGTTCCCTTAAGCATGCGTCTATTCATTCACATTCCCCCATCCAATCAACCATCGTTTATTATCGTATGCAGATGCCCTCCGAGTGTGTTCGTCAGCGATTAACGAACCAAAAAAGCACCCCCGCCAAATCGGTGTCATGAGCAGGGACATCCTCCCTGCACATCCACCTAAGCAGAAGTGCTTATAATTGAACGTATCTTAATCAGTTCCGTCTTAATCCGTCACACGGTAATAGGCGGTGCGCTGATGCGGAATCCAGCTGTCTCGGCCGGCGTTCGGCGACCATTCGATCCATTCATCCCGTCCCGGGTTGTACCCGTAATACGTATCGGCAACGCCGGCACGGCGGGCAAACAGATCACCGCCGAACATGATGTAGGAAGAATCAGCGAGCGGTTTCACGGGAACAGCACTGCCTCCTCTAGGCCACCAAAGCACACGCATAACCTCGTCTCCTTCGCTTGTTTCGAGCAGATAGGCTCCCTGATCCGTCGTTCCGATCAGTTGACCCGGTGCCTCCGTCTCCTCGCCGTTCGCGAAATATTGGGTGACAATCCGTCCTTCCCGATAGGTCGTCAGATAGTAGCCGCTGGATTGCACGGAGATCCTGAGCGGAAGGATATTATTCTCCGTCGACGGCCACGGATCGGAGATCGTCTCGATCCGCTCAGCGAGTTCCAGATTGCCCCTGTAGATGCTCATGCTGCCTTGCCAGTATTCCCTTCCATCGCGGCTGATGGGCGACTGCGTCAGAACGAACAAGCGGTCGCTTCGCTGATCGTACTGGAAGGCGACAGCCTGATGCTCATCCTCGACGGTCAGCTGACGCGCCAACCCCGACTCCACATCGAAAGCCCATACCTGAAAGCCGGACAGATAGAGGAGCGTCTGCTGATCCAGCCATTCCACCGGGATGTAGCTGGAATTCTGCCGATAATGAATCGCATGTTCCAATACCATGGGCGATTGCCTCCGCTGTTCGATGACGATGCCGTAGTGTCCGCCTGCCCCATCCGTATCTTCGCTGATCTGGACCAGCGCCGCGTACTTGCTGCCATCCGGTGAGAACAACAGAGCGTCGTAATAGGCATCCCGGCCGCTCCAGCCGACACTGCCCCCGGAAGCCGCATCAAACCATGATCTCGAAGGTATCTGGTGAATAATCAAGGAATGGTACTTCCTCGCGACAAAATTTCCGTCTTCAGAGTAATACTTGTCCAACGGCAGCGTGCCGGCCGTTTCCGCGATGTCGACCTTAAGCTGTGTCTCGCTCAGCCATTCGGTTCCCGGGTGTTCAACGGGCCTCATCGGCTCGGTGAAGCGCAGGACGATCGAATCCTCGCTCTCCGACACGAAGACATGGCTTCTTCCGTCCGACTCACCGTGGATCAACAAGGAATACGGTACGCGAAGCTCACTTTGATTCAGCACGAACATCAGGTGATCCTGCCGCGTGCGCAGCCGGAACGGCTCGAGATCGTCCAGCTTGATCTCAGCCCGGTCTTGAATCTCTGTGAGCGTCACCAAGAAGCTCTGACTGTCTTCCCCTTCCGAGATTCGAACCTCCGCGCCTGTAACGGCTACGGCTTCTGCCAGCTCAGCCGTCCCAAGTGAGATTCCATCCCGCAGCCTCAGCTTAAACGCAACCTCGGGATCGTGAACGGCAAAGGTGAACGATCGCTGCGGCCAAGCTCCTTCATAGGTCACGATCTCCTCCGCTGCTGCATCTTCCTGCTGCCAGATGGACAGTTCAATCAGAGCATCGGACAGCTTGATCTGTTCTCCTGTCTCAGCCTTGGGCGGTGTTTGTTCATTTGGTTCGTCGTCTTGGCGGCAAGCCGTAAGCGACCATGTCAATACCAACACCGTCATGAAGATAAAGATCCTTCGCCACAATTTCATAGCATACTCTCCTACCCCTATTCTGGCCCTCAGACCGCTCTGTATCTATCATCTGCCTGATTGGGCTGTTGTATATAAGACGTTTTGAATGCGCATTCGGTTTCATGGTTTTTGTAGAAATAACCACCCATGAACGATTGTCCTTGTCCCTAAAGTGCCGTCAGCGGTAAACAATCGAACAGCATCAACACAGCGTGTGTCGAGCTATCGGACGGTGCGGTCAGTCGAATAAGTCATCTAAGATGTCGAGCATACTTCTTGTTCGGCGTTTGTGATCTCTGCGGCGATCTTGAGAATATTTCCTATAAGGATCCGAAGAAGAAGGGGCCTCATACTCTCGTTCGTACCAACGATCCTCCCGCTCGTCGGCCATCAGTTTCTCCAGCTCGCCGCGATCCAGCCAGACGCCCTTGCAGGTAGGACAGGCGTCGATGAGCACACCTTCCCGCTCCACTTCTCACATGCGGACTGAATCACATACCGGACAATACATGGCAGTCACCTTCTTGCTGTTAGAAGCACATCATCAGATGCTTGCTCTAAGCTTTCTCTTTATATCTTGCACCAGCCCAGCCATTCTTACATACATTAGATCAAAAATGAGGTGGATGCCCATGGAACTCAATGCTCTTCCCGTCCTTGTCTACACTTATCCCATCCAACAGCCCAAGCTGCAAGCGAAGGTGCCGATCATTCGCAACGTCCCGAGCGCTGCTGCAGAACACGCTATCAATCAAACGATCCAAAATCTATACACCGCAATGATCGCCGAAACCGGATATCCCCAGAATCCCGCCGTGGAGGTGACGAGTACTTATCAGATTAAGACCAATGAACGCGGCGTGCTCAGTTTATCGCTGATCGTGTATTATTTCTCCGGAGGTGCACACGGCTTGACATTGCAGCGCTCGCTGACCTTCGACGTGCAGACGGGGAAGAGTTACAACCTAAGCGAGCTGTTCAAACCCGGTGCCCCATATGTTGAAAGGCTGTCGACGATCGTTCGTGAGCAGATCGCCGCGCGCGAGCTGCCGGTATTCGAGCCCTTCAACAGCATCCGGCCGGATCAAGATTACTACATCGCTGACAAAGCCTTGGTCTTGTATTTCCAACTGTATGAACTCGTCCCATATGTCTATGGTTTCCCCTATTTTCCGATCTCCGTCTATCAGATTCAGGATCTCATCGACGACAACGGTCCTCTGGGAATCATGATTCCGTAAGTTTCCATATCTACTCAAATTGCGTCGGATTGATTATACTGAACATATGAAGAAATGACTGAGGTGAAGACTATGTCTGCCCAAACGGCTGAAGATGTACAACTTTCGTTAAAACTATTCGTCGTACTCTCCAAAGCATCCAAGGTCATCATGGAAGGTGCAGTAAGGGATATGAAGAAATACGGAGTATCACCGACAGAATTTACCTTAATGGAATTATTATACCATAAAGGTGATTTCCCTCTGCAACAGATAGGCAATAAAATCTTAATGACGAGCGGCAGCATCACGTACAATATCGACAAACTCGAGAACAAAGGCCTCATCCGGCGCATCCCCAGCGAGGAGGACCGCCGCGTCATCTATGCCCGGCTGACGGAGGAAGGAAGGAAGCTGATCGAACGTATCTTCCCGCTCCACTCACAGGCCATCCATCAGCTTTTAAGCGGTTTGACCGACGAGGAGAAAGAGACGCTGATTCCCCTGCTGAAGAAGCTGGGAATCGCTGCCCAGCAGCAATTGGGCTAAAAAAGGGGCTGTCCACCGGTAAGTCATCGGACTTACTGGACAGCCCCTTCCCTTTATTCAAGCCAAGCGTCAACTTTATCGGGATTAGCATCTACCCAAGCCTTAGCGGCTTCAGCCGGATCGGCGCCATCGGCGATCTGGATCATTACTTCTGCCATATCTTCCGGCGTCCAATAGAATTTGTCCAGGAAGGCATAGGCATCCGGCATATCTTCTTGCAATCCATGGCGAACGATCGTATGGATGTTCTCGGCGTCCCCATAAACCTTCTTCGGATCCTCCAGATATTTAAGATCCATCGCCGCAAACATCCAGTGCGGGGTCCAACCGGTCACCACGATGGGTTTACCCGCTTCATAATCCTCTTGCAGAACCTGCGCCATCGCCGCGGAAGAGCTCGCTACGAGATTCAGATCCAGGCCGTATTCCTCAATGGCCTTCTCCGTTGTTAACATGACCCCGGCACCCGATTCGATCCCGATGATCTCACCGTTGAACTGAGCGGCAACATCAGGATCTGCCAGTTCTTCGATCGAATTCACATCCACATAGGATGGCACGACAAGGCCGATGGCAGCTCCTTCAAGATTAGGTCCCAGATCCACGAAGTCATCCTTTAATTCCTCGTAGTAGTTGCCATGGGTACCGGGCAGCCATGCAGCAACCATCGCATCAGCGCTGCCGGCAGCCACCCCTTGCCACATCGGACCGTTATCAACTTGAAGGATGTTAACTTTATACCCTAATCTCTCTTCCAGCACCGTCTTCACGACATTCGTGCTGGCAATCTCCGAATCCCAGGCTACGTATACGAGGGTGATCTCTTTGCCGCCCTTGGCATTGCCTTGGTTTGCGCCGTTATTGCTTCCAACGTCGTTGGAAGTTCCAGTACAACCCGCTAATGCTAAGGACAGGATAAGAGTAATTCCTATGAACCACAGGTTTGTTTTGAATCGTTTCAATGGCTTTCGCTCCCTTTACTTCTTTTATTTACGATGCTCTGCGTGATCCGGTCGAGCACGACCGCGAGGATCACAATCGCCAGCCCCGCTTCAAATCCTTTGCCCGTCTCCAGCCGCTGAACCGCGCTCAATACCTTCTCGCCGATCCCCTGTGCTCCGATCATCGAGGCGATGACGACCATCGAGAGGCTGAGCATGATCGTCTGATTAATACCTGCCATGATCGTCGGCACCGCTAGAGGCAGTTCTAACTTGATCAATTTCTGCATGGCCGTCGAACCGAAGGCATCAGCTGCTTCCACGAGATGCCGCGGTACTTGGCGGATCCCGAGGTTCGTCATGCGAATCGTCGGCGGGATCGCGAAGATCACCGCTGCAATCACGCCGGGCACTGCCCCCAGGCGGAAGAAGATCACCGCTGGCAGCAGATAGACGAAGGCGGGCATTGTCTGCATGAAATCAAGGACCGGCGTAACCACGTTCTGTACCTTCTTGCTGGCGGCACAAGCGATGCCGATGGGAATCCCGAAGATGATCGAGATCAGAGCAGACGTTAAGACGAGTGACAGTGTCTGCATCGTCGGCTCCCATAAGTCCAGATTCCAGATGAGCAGGAAACCGATGAAGGTAAACAGCGCGATCGTCCACCTGGAGAGAAGGAAGGCAAGCACTGTGAAGACTATGATCATGATCCAAGCGGGCACGATGCTGAATATCCAATCGAAGCCGGAAACGATCGAACTGATACAGGTGCTGATCAGATCGAAGAACGGTTTGATGTTGTTCTTCAGCCAATCTACGACGGCGTCGATCCAGACATCGAGCGGAAGCTTCGGTAGATTCATCATCCTTCACTTCCTTCCACAGTTCTGTTGCCGGACAGCGCCGCTAATACCGCACCGCGTATGACGATCCCCATAAGTCTTCCTTTGTCGTCTACGACGGACACAGGAACTTTGGTTTGGCTGACCATGTCAAACAGATCATTGAGCAGCGTATCCGGCGAGGCAGTTGGTACGTCGCGAATTAAGATGTCATGGATGCTTTTCCCGGTCTTGACCGCATCCGATGCATCATCAGCGGTCACTGCACCGAGCAGTTTGCGGGATTCATCGATGACATAGATCGTAGAGATTCCATACTCGTGCATAAACCTGAGCGCCACGCGCGGGCCGCGGTCGGGGGTCATCGTCACCGCCCGTTTCATCACATGTGATGCGGTAAGTACTTTGGATAAGTCCACATCTTCGACGAACTTCTCTACATATTCGTTGGCCGGATTCGTTAAGATCTCCTCCGGTGTTCCGATCTGCACGATGGAACCATCCTTCATAAGCGCGATGCGATCCCCGATCCGAAGTGCCTCATTCAGATCATGCGTGATGAACACGATCGTCTTCTTCATCCGCGATTGCAATTCGACAAGCTCATCTTGCATGTCTTTGCGAATCAGCGGATCCAAAGCGCTGAACGCTTCATCCATGAGCAAGATATCCGGATCATTAGCCAGTCCCCTGGCAATGCCGACCCGCTGCTGCATGCCGCCGCTTAATTGGTCAGGCCGGCTGTTCTCCCAGCCCTTCAGTCCTACGAGTTCCAATGCCTCCATGGCGCGTTCCCGCCGCTGCTGCCTATCCACTCCTTGTATCTCCAGTCCATACTCCACATTTTCAAGTACGGTCCGATGCGGGAACAGTGCAAAGTTTTGAAACACCATGCTGATCGTCTTGCGGCGAACCTGCCTGAGCTGCTCACGTCCCATCTTCACAATATCCTTGCCCTTGATGAGTACTTGGCCCGATGTCGGTTCGATCAGTCGATTCAACAAGCGGACCAGCGTGGACTTGCCGCTGCCCGACAACCCCATGATGACGAAGATCTCTCCCTCTTCGATGGCGAATGTCGCTTGATTGACGCCGACCGTGAGATTGGTTTCTTTTAGGATCTTCTCCTTCGACCACTTCTTTTCCAAGAGCGGAAGAGCCCTTCTGGGATCATGGCCGAAGATTTTGGTCAGATTATGAACTTCGATAATCGGCACCATAGCACCCCCTTTTCCTTAGTATTCATCAAAGTACTGTCCTTACTCGCATGTTGAACTGAGCGGCCGATGCACTTACGAACTTTTGTGTACAGTATCCGCATCGGATTTAGGACGTTCCTGTTAATAAAACCCACATAGACAGCTCAACCGCCCGAAGACACCTCTATATTGTGCCTGACTTTTACGTTATTTTACAACCCTTATAACTGTTTGTTTTGTACGTAATGTTTTTTCTTTACATACTTAATGATGCCTATCCTCCATCGTCCTGCTTTTTCCTCCGTTTTCGTCCGCTTTACTTTCCCACACTGGTTCTTTACAATTGATTTGTATTGCAAATGTCATCGTCGGAAGCGTGATGATCACCGCAGAAGAGAGGAGGACTGCCCCATGGCTCTGGATGAACTTGCACAATTGCCCGAAGAGTTAGCCGGCAGAATCGAAAAATCACGACAACGGGTGATCGAAACCATCGGGAAGAATATGGATCTGTACGGGGTTACTCTCTCTGTCGGGTATATGTATGGCAATATGTTCTTTCGCAATCACCCCGTAACACTCGATGAAATGGCCGAAGTCATGGGCCTCAGCAAGACGAGTGTCAGCACCGGAATGCGAACATTACAAGATCTGAAGATGATTCATAAGGTTTGGAATCGAGGATCGAGGAAGGATCTCTACGAGGTGGAGACGGATTGGTATCAAACCTTTGCGGATTATTTCTCCATCAAGTGGCGGAAATCAGTGGAGATGAATCGGCATGCTTTGGAGCGTTCCTGGCGGGAAATGAACCAATTGCTTGCAGAACACCCGGACAATGAGGCGCTCGCGAATATCCTGCGCTCAGACATGGAGAAGATTCGTGCAGCCATTCAATATTACGACTGGTTAAACCGTCTCATCGATACCTTCGAATCCGGTCGTATCTTCGAACTCGTACCGATCGAAACGCGGCAAGAAGAGTATAAGCAGTAATAAGCAACAAACAACCAATAAGCGGACCCGCCTGGGTCCGCTTCCTATTTCCACATTCATGATGAAGCGAATATTATTCTTTAACACCGCCAAGGGTCATACCTTGAACGAAGTACTTCTGCAAGAAAGGATAGACCATGATGATCGGCACACTCGCCACGATCGTCATCGTTGCGCGGATCGTCGTTGGTGTGACTTTAGGTCCGCCGCCCTCAGCTTGTGAGAAAGCATCCGCTGCGGTTTGGCCTTGGTTCACACTGGTCGAGAGCAAGACCTTCTGCAGTTCATACTGCAGCGTACTTAACTCGATACGCGATGAAGTATACAGGAATACGTCGAACCAAGAGTTCCACTGCCATACAGCAACGAACAAGGAGACCGTTGCCAGAGCAGGTATCGTCAGCGGCAGGACGATCTTGAAGAAGACACCGAAATCGCCGGCTCCGTCAATCTTCGCCGATTCCATGATCTCAGACGGCAATCCTTCGATGAAGGAACGAATGACGATCATGTTGAATACCCCGATGACACCAGGCAGGATGTAAACAGCGAAGGTATTCAGAAGACCGAGGTCACGAATCAAGAGGTACGTCGGGATAAGTCCGCCGTTTATATACATCGTAAGAATAAACGCGATGGTCACAAACTTGCGCAGGACAAAATCCTTGCGAGAGATCGTATACGCGACCATTGCTGTACAGAACACGGATACCAGTGTACCAATGATGGCGCGGAGTGCCGAAATCATTGTCGCGTGACCAACATTGGAATAAGAGAAGACATATTTGTAATTCTCCAAAGTGAATACCCGAGGCCACAATTTGATGCCGCCTCGCATGGCATCTGCTGGATCATTCAAAGAAACAGCCAATAGGTTTAAGAACGGATAAAGCGTGACTACGACCAAGCAAAGCATCAAGATGATATTAATTGTATCGAATAGACTGAAACGTTTTCTCCATGCCATGTTTGTCACCTCCTTAGAACAATCTGCTTTCGCCAAGACGCTTCGCTATTGAGTTGGCTGTGAACAGGAATATGAAGCTCACGACCGTCTTGAACATACTAGCAGCTGTTGACAAGGAGTAATCGGCCATATTCATACCGTAATACAATACGAATATATCCAGGTTCTCCGAGTAGGTTTTGTTCGTACCGTTGCGCAGCAGGTATTGCGGTTCGAAACCGGACTCGATGATATAGCCCAGGTTCATGATCAGCAACACCACAATGACGGGTTTCATACCCGGCAAGGTGATATGCCAGATCTTCCGCCATCTGCCGGCACCATCGATCTCTGCTGCCTCATATAGAGATGGGTCGATCATAGTAATCGCAGCCAGATAAATAATGGTGTTCCACCCAAGCTCTTTCCAAGTGATCGCCGCTCCGAATATTCCCCAGAAGTATTCCCCTTTAAGCAACCACATGATCGGGGTGTCGATGAGTCCAACCTTCATCAGGAGTTCGTTGATGATCCCCTCAGATGCGAGGACCGTGGTCACGATATTTGCGGCAACGACCCAGCTGATAAAGTGGGGCAGATAGCTGATCGTCTGCACGACTCGTTTAAAATAGATGTTCTTCAATTCATTTAACAGGATAGCAAGCGTAATCGCTGTTACGAATCCTAATACAATCTGGATGAAGCTCATAACGACGGTGTTACGCATGACTAACCAGAAATGATCGTTGGTCAGCATCCGTTTGAAGGTCTCGAAGCCGATCCATTCCTGTTCGGAGAATTTTCTCGCAATCTTATAATCCTGGAAAGCCATCGTCCAACCCCAGAGGGGCATATATTTGAAGATGAACAACCAGATTAAGAAAGGAACGGACATGGCTAACAAAGCCTTCTGATTCCATAGTTTCTGGAAAAATGTCTTCTCTTGCCTAGGCCGTAACATGGCATCGCTCAAAGGCAGCTGATTGGTAGGCTGAGTCATGATGATTACTCCTTTCCCTGACTTTTACCCAGCATTGGATTCAAGGAAAACCCCCTTCAACCCTGTGCTTGTTCATGAGATTCATTGGTTTTCCTCCCAGGGCATCGAGATGGTCAGGACGAATAGATCTGCTGTTGCGTTCTATAATGGAAGAAAAGTCGGGCTCGATCCTTAGCCCAAGCCCGACCTTGCTTCAAGTGCTCATTAATTCAAACGTTTCTTCACTTCTTCAGTCATAAACTGCTCATAGCGTGCAATGTCCAATCTGCTGAGCTCTTGGGTATATCGCTCCCACAAGCCCTCGAAGTCTGCCGGATTGGCCAGTACCATCTGCGTTACGTACTGAAGCTGAAGTTCCTCAACTTGTTTCTTCACAAGCTGCTCAGGAGAACCTTGCTCGATAGTGAAGCTCCATGCAGGGTACCATGGACGCTCATCCGGCTCGGAGAAATAGCCAGAGAAGGTCTCTGCTCCGAACGCTTCGAGAATCGCCTTGTCACCGTCTGTCAAGCCCATCTGGAAGATCTCCGGTTGGTTACCGACCGCAAATGCATTGCCGTCTTCGAATACCGAGTTGTTACCATAGCGCGGCCAACCGTATTCGAAGTCCATCCAACCGAACTTCTCTTTGAATTGGTTGTCGTTGCGGTTGTCCAGCTGCTCCTTCGTCATATAGAAGCGGCCGTTCTCGTCAACCAGATAGTTCTCGCCCTCAATACCCCATTGGATGAGCTTCTGGTTCTCTTCTTTCAACATGTTGTCGAAGTATTGGATGATGCGTACCGGATCCTTAGCCTTCACCGAGAGGGCTACACCGCGGTTAGCAACGAAGCTCGGCGGATCAAGATATTGGTCCTTGATGCCTTCCTCGAAGGTCACCGGCAGCGGAGCATAGCGCATCTCGTCCGGACCCGTCCGCAGCACATTCGTTGCTTCCCCTACTTGCCAGCCGTAGGCGAAGAAACCAAGCAGACGACCTGTCGTCATCTTCTCGATGAATTGATCTTGGTCCATCGTGAATGTCTCAGGATCGAAGAGTCCTTCGGCATTCAGATCATTCAGCGCCTTCACCCAACGCTTCTCCCATTCGGAACCCGCATACATCTTAGCTTCATAGGTTTCCATATCGATCATGACGTCACCGTCGTTCGGATAACCAGCCAGATGGTTGGACGCATTCGTCACAGTGTAGAAGGCACCTGTAGGCGCATAGATCGCAAAGCCGATTCGGCGTGCGCCATCTTCAGTGGTCGGATACTTCTGAATGTATTGCCTAATCAGGTCGAAGTATTCATTCAAAGTAGTAACAAACGGATAGCCAAATTCCTTCAGAACCGAACGTTGGATCCAGAATGCGCCTTGACCAATATCCGGCTCCGGAATGTATCCGACGTTAGCGGAATAAGGCAGGATATAGATATGACCGTCGCTGTGTCTCATCAAATCAAAGTACGGTTCATATACGCGCTTGATGTTCGGACCATGCTGTTCGATCAGATCATCAAGCGGAAGCAGTGCACCTGCATCGAGGAATTTCTCATATTGTCCGTCCAATCCGATGACGTCTGGATAGTCACCACCCGCCATCATAACGCCGGACTTCGTCTCTGCATCGCCGACCAGGTACTCGATCTTCCAATCCACACCGGTCTGATCTTGCAGGATCTTACCGATCGTAGTTTCGCTGGCCATCTTGTCCTGAGCACGGTTCTGGAAGTTGAAGTACGTAAATGTTACAGGCTCGAGACCTCCATCCCCGTTATTACCCCCATTCGTTGTTCCTGGCGTGTTCGCAGGCTGTGTATTCGCATCCTTGCCGCCTGAGCAGGCTGCGAATAGAGAGGCCATCATGATGAACGCCATGCAGATAAGCAAGATCTTGCGCTTCCTCATGAATGTCTATACCCCTTTCAATTGATTTTGTATACACTTTCATCATAAAACGACAACGTCGATTTGTTTACCCTTCAAACTAAAGATCGGACTTAGGAAATCATAGCTCTTTGTCCTTCTGAGGGACAACCATTTTCTCATCTGAGGGGATTTCGATGTAGATCTTCGTCCCCATCCCCGGTTCGCTTTGGATATCGAATTTGAAACGATCCGAGTAATACAGCCTTAACCGGTAGACCACATTCTGCACACCGATCCGCTCGCCCATCTCCACATCCTCGTGCACATAGCTGAGCAGCCGGTCACGAACTTCAGCACTCATCCCCACGCCGTTATCCTCGAGGATGAAGATCAGTTTCTGATGGGCCAGATGGATACGCATGTTGATCTTGCCGCCGTTCTTCGTCGCCTCGATGCCGTGAATGCTGGCATTCTCAACGAAGGGAAGGAAGGCCATCTTAGGAATCATACATGTGAGCGCTTCATCATCCACATGCAGTTCATACTGCAGTTTGCCGCTGAACCGGTAGGTCTGAATCTCCAAGAAACAGTTGATCAGCTCCAATTCTTGCTTCACCGTCACCATATCATTGGTCCAGGTGAAGGAATTGCGCAGGATCTTCGCCATGTTCTGGATGATCTTCGCCGTCTCCGTCTCATTCTTCATGAGACTCCGCATCCGGATCGTCTCCAGGGCGTTGAACAAGAAGTGCGGATTGATCTGACTCTGCAGCGCATTCAGCTGCGCATTGCGGTTCTGCAGTTCCAACTCCTTCTTCTGCAGATCCCGGATATAGACATCGTCGATTAAGTTTTTGATCCGCAGCGTCATGCGATTGAACTCACGCGTAAGCTGGCCGATCTCATCCCGGTACTCATGGTCCTTGATCGTATCGAAATTTTGATTTCGCACTTTTTTCATGTGTCGAACGATGCGGGTCAACCGGGTGTTCATCGAGCGGAAGATCCAAGCGATGACCACCGTAGCGAAAAGGAAGTTGATCACAGCGAGGATGACGATGAAGTCGCGGGAGCGCTGAACCTGTCCGAAGACTTCCTGCTCATCGATCCTGGCGATGATCCGCCAGCCAGCCAAGTAGTTCACCGGGTTATCCATTTCAAACTCCATCGTCCCTTTAGTGAAGGGAATATCCTTGTAATACGCGTCCTCCACGGCCCATCTGACTTCTGGATTCGTCGTGTATTCGATCAAATCGCTTTTGTCATTGACGATATAGAGGTGGCCGTTGAGGTTGAGATTATGGAAGATCTGGTTGATCTGCGTTAATTTGAGATCGATTTTTACGACTTTTTCCTTGTTGTTGTAGTTCTCATAGTTGTTCATCTTGCGGACGATGCTGAACGTATCGCGAACACCATCAGTTGAACCCGTACGCAGGATGACGGGATAACGCGAATTGGAAGCGGCTAAGCGTTGATACCAATCCGTGTTTCTCACTTCATCTGTCAGATATTCAATCCCGCTGGAGCGGAGCAAGGTCGGGTTGTCCACATAGACGACGATGCTCTGCACGGACGTATAAACCGGGATATAGTTGTTGATAATCCGGCGGATTAGACCATTGTAATCATTGATATACTCTGCCAGCCGCTCATAATCCCTATCCAATACAGCGTTCAAGTTATAGTCCGAGATAAAAACAGAAGAGACGGTGATCGCGTCCTCGATCTCCGCCCGAAATTCGTTGTTAATCTGCTCAATTGCCCGCAGAATATCCTGCTGCCGCTGTTTCTTAACATTCTCTGTCGTCATCTGATAGAAGATCACATTCGTTAAGACGATCGGCAGAAAGACCGACAGGAAATAGACGATCAACATCTTGTTCCGCAAGCGGACGTTGTTCAGGCTCCACCTCATCTTTTGGCCCCCCTCATCTCACATGCAGTCAAAAGCTCAATGAAGTTCTCTCTTTAGTCTAAACTCAGTATCGCATCCATGAAACGAAGATCATACTGCTCATGAGATATATGATTACTGGATCAGCTTGTTGCGGTATTCGCTCGGCGTCATCTTCTCGATCTTCTCAAACTGCGTAACGAAGTAATCGGCATTGCTGAAACCAACCTTCTCGGCGATCTCATAGATCCGAAGATCCGTCTGCCTCAGCAGCTTCTTCGCCTCTTGGATGCGAAGTCCCAGCAGGTATTCGTTGAAGTATACACCATAATGTTTTTTGAACAGCTGCCCAAGATAAACGGAATTCATATAGAATTCGGAGGCGATGCTCTTCAAGCTGATATTCTTGTGGAAGTTCTGATCGATATAATTTTTGATCTGGTGAATGCCGCCTTTGCCGTATTCCCGCCGCAGCTGTTTCAGGTAGTCGCTGCTCTCCGTCATGAAGTTCGTGTACAGCCGTTTCAGCTCTTGCAAGCTCAAATTCAAGTCATGCCAGGACAGGATCGGTTCCAACGAAACCAATGTCCTTTCATCCCCGTTAAGCTCTTTGATCAAATTCACTACGTTCGTCACGCATTGGTGAATATTCATCTTAATCGCTTCAGGAGCGAATCCCTTCGTGCGGAATTCATCGAACAGCTGATCGATGGTCACCTTAAGCTCATCGATCCGGTGCTCCTCCAATTGGTCAAGAAGCTGATTGAAGAGCGTGCGGTCCGACTCGATGAAGACCAGTTCCCGATCCCGAATATCTTCATAGTTAACGATCTTCGTATCATCGTACATATATTTGTAGAGCAAGGCGTCCTTCGCCGCTCGATAGGATTCATGCAGTTTCGACAGCTGATCGACGGGCTTGCCGACGTAGATGAACACTCGGTCGTCGAACATCCGGGTCAACTCGTCATGCAGCTCTTGGATGAATTGGACGATGTTCCCTTCATAACGGGACAGCAGAACATCCGTCACCATCAGTCCGAGACGGCCCCGGTGTTCATGCATATAAACTGTGTTGAAGTCGGCCAGCAGTTTCCGGATGGTTTCCTGCGTCTGCTGTTTGAAATCATGCGCCGTAAAGGAAACCGGCGAATTCACCCAAGGATGGACATCGTTTAATTCGATGAACAAGTATTGATAGAGCTGCGCATGCTTCATTCGTCCTTCCCATTCGGCGATCGTCTCTTCGCTGGCCTCTCCTTTGATCAAGGTCTCGATCATCGAGCTGATGAGCAGCTCTTCGTTCTTCGCCTTCAGCGATTGGTCGGCACGCAGTTTCTTGCTGAGGCCGATGAGCGTCTCCGTCATCTCTTCCTGATCGATTGGTTTAAGGATAAAATCATGTACCCCGTAGCGTACGGCCTGCTGTGCATATTTGAAATCGTTGTAGCCGCTGATAATGATGAATGCAGGTGCAATTTCGCGATGCTCGGTCGTCACCTTGCGGATTAACTCCAGTCCATCGAGCACCGGCATTCGAATATCGGTGATCACGATGTCCGGCTTTTTCTCCAGGATCAACTGCAAGGCGTCTTCTCCGTTATCCGCTTCTTCGATGACTTCCATGCCGCATGACTGCCAGTCGATTAATGCACGAAGTCCCTGCCTTGTAAACTGCTCATCATCGACTAACATAACGCTAAACGTCAAACTACAGCACCTCCTAGTGTCATACAATCACATTCAAGTACGATCTGTTAACAGTATGATCGATTCCCGGCTTCGTCCGATTCTATTACCTCTGAACAACGGTAACGCCTTTGCGGATGAAACGCAATTGAAATCGTCATCATAAATTTTTATGGATGTTTGGCAAGCTTTTGAAAGTGCTTACTTATGTATGTCGCTCTTATTTTCTCCTTTCCACGGAGGGGATGTCAACTCACCGGGCTTTCCCGCTCCCAGGATGGCTGATTCATGTATCCTACAGTTTTTTCATTTACTTCTAAGGTGATCATGATATAATTCTGAATATTGCTCTCTGCCATCATCACTAATAGATAAGGTTGATCAACATGACAGCATTAACAAAGAAGCAGAACACTAAGAATTTGACACTGTTCGCTTTGACTTGGCCGATCTTCATCGAGATGTCCCTGCACATGTTGATGGGCATGGTCGATACCTTCATGCTCAGCCAATATTCCGACGAAGCGGTGGCAGCGGTCGGCGTCGCCAACCAGATCATCAATATGACGAATATTCTCTTCAACTTCGTCGCCATGGGCACCTCCATCTTGGTCGCCCAAGCCATCGGTGCTTCGGATATGGACAGAGCACACCGCGTTGCCGGCACTTCGCTCGTGCTGAACTTGTTCATCGGCATCGCACTGAGCATCATACTGCTCTTGATCAATGAGCCGGCGCTCAGGTTAATCGGCATCGAAGAGGCGCTGTTGCCCTTAGGCAAGAGTTATCTCGGCATCATCGGCGGCTTCATGTTCATCCAATCGCTGCTGCTCACCATGTCAGCCGTGCTGAAAAGCCACGGATATACCCGCGATACGATGAATATCACGCTCGTGATGAACATCATCAGCGTCATCGGCAACTACATCGTCATCTTCGGTCCCTTCGGTCTGCCGGTGCTGGGTGTGACAGGTGTAGCGATCGTCACGGTAATCTGCCGCATCATCGCTTTGATCTCGATGACCGTATTGCTCTATCGCAAGGTGAAGCTGCCTTTCATTCGCGAAATCTTCCGGCCGGTGAAGAAGCTGGTCGTCGATCTGTTGAAGATCGGCGTGCCTTCAGCCAGCGAGAACCTGGCCTTCAACCTGATGAATATCGTGATGACCGGCTTCATCGCGACGATCGGCACGGCGGCCCTTGTCACGCGGGTCTACACGATGAACCTGCTGTGGTTCGTTATGCTGCTCTCCCTCTCCGTGGGACAGGGCACACAGATTCTCGTCGCGAGGATGGTCGGCGCCGGGCAGATCGAACCCGCATACAAGCGCGGACTGCGCAGCTTGTATATCGGGATGACCTCGTCCTTCATCATGGCTGTAATCTTCAATCTGATCGGCGAGCCGTTGTTCCGCATCTTCACCGATGATCCGGAGGTCGTCGCCTTAGGACTCATGATCCTGAAGATCTCGATCATCCTCGAAGCCGGCAGAGCGTTCAACATCATCCTGATCGCTTCGCTGCGCGCCGTCGGCGATGTACAGTTCCCAGTCTACATGGCGATCATCTCGATGTGGGGCATCTGCGTTCCCCTCGGCTATCTGCTCGGTCTTCACTTCGGTCTCGGCTTGTTCGGCATCTTCATCGCCTTCACCGTGGACGAATGGACGCGGGGCCTCTGCATGCTGTGGCGCTGGCGGCGTCGCAAATGGATGCGCGACCTGCTCTTCCGTGCAAGTCAAGCGAACAACCGTGCTTCGTCAGCAGATGCGTAAAACGTATAGGTCATTGGAATGTTGGTCACTGTATAGCACGAATCGTATTCCGCAATATTAACACATTATATGGACCAATGAGAGGACTTGCTGCGGCGATCTATGCCCGGCAGGTCCTCTCTTTATTTTTTCATCTGATACCATCTTACCCATTATGGATAGCGCTTTCAAATGAGCAAGTTCTATAATTTATCATGGTATGTTCTTTAATTTGTAGTGTGAGTCCCATGATATATTGTTAATGATATTAAATATACGCGGAATATACAACCGCCAAATTGAAACAACGGCTAACCATTCGGGAGGGATCAGGATGACGAATCACAAACAAGGAGCTTATCATACAGGCCAATACCGCAATGTCTTCGCAGAGTTCGGCTACGATGAGGAACTTGTCAAGCAGCGGGTTCATGATACCTGGGAACAGCTTTTCTATGGCGATGAAGATACGAAGATCTATTATGAGTTAGGCGATGACAAAGCCTATCTGCTCGATACAGGCAACAACGATGTTCGCACAGAGGGTTTGTCCTACGGCATGATGATCTGTGTGCAGCTGGATAAGAAGGAAGAATTTGATAAGCTGTGGCTCTTCGCTAAGGAGTTCATGCAGCATGATGATGGCCGATACAAGGACTACTTCGCTTGGCATACGAAGCCGGATGGAACCCGGATCTCTCAAGGTCCTGCTCCGGATGGCGAGGAGTTCTTCGCGATGGCGTTGTTCTTCGCCTCGAATCGCTGGGGCGACGGTCCGGAGCCCTTCAATTACAGCGAGCAGGCAAGGCAAATCCTGCGCGCCTGTGTGCACAAAGGAGAGAACGGTGAAGAAGGCGATCCGATGTGGGATCCGGAGACGAAGCTGATCAAGTTTGTCCCCGAAGCTCCATTCTCGGATCCATCTTATCATCTGCCGCATTTCTATGAACTTTTCGCATTGTGGGCGGATCCGGAGGATGCGGATTTCTGGCGCGAAGCAGCGAAGGCGAGCCGCGACTATTTGCCTAAGGCCTGTCATCCGGAGACGGGGCTGTCGCCGGAATATGCCAACTTCGATGGCTCACCGCGGGATGATATCGAAGCGCATCGGGATTTCTACAGCGATTCGTATCGAGTGGCCGCCAACATCGGCCTCGACTGCGAGTGGTTCGGAAGAGATGAACGGCTGGTGAAGATCGCCAACAACATCCAAGCCTTCTTCAGCGGCGTAGATCCAGCCGACTACCGCAAGTACAAGATCGACGGTACACCCTTCGACGAGCCGGCGCTGCATCCAGTAGGTCTGCTTGCGACCAACGCGATGGCTTCACTGGCGGCCGACGGCGAGCATGTGAAGGAGTTCATCGACCGCTTCTGGAACACACCGCTGCGCACGGGAGTACGCCGTTACTATGATAACTGCCTATACATGTTCAGCATGTTGGCACTCAGCGGCAACTACCGCATCTGGAAATAACAATTTCAACAGACATATTTTCAAAGAAGCTGAACCCAATGAACGGTTGTTATACAACCTCTGCCCGGTGTCCAGCTTCTTTATGGTATATGGTGCTCCGGCGTGTCTGGCGTGATGCTAGTCGATGCGAGATTGATGCGAGATTGATGCTAACAGAACACAGATACCTTATTTCAGTTATCATACCTGCTTTTCTTTTCTAACGGAACTCAGATCCCTTATTCATGCTATATCCGCGAAATTTACCCGGTTTCGCAGACAATAGCGGATCTGTGTTCCGTTAGCTCTTACCAAACGCCGCTTTGGTCACGAATAGCGCACCTCAGTTCCGTTAGCGTCACAGATCGGCTCCAAACCTAACTTCACAGAACTGCTTCAATCCTGACACCACAGAACTGCTTTCATATGCAATAAGCTGACCCCTCAGCGGCCTGCTAAACCGCTGCGGCTGGTCAGCTTCTGTCGTCTTCCGATCTATATGAATCCGTGTGAGGAATCCTTTACGATCCTTGGTGAATATTCTGATCCAACAATGGATAATGGCAAGCCACTTGACGGCCCGGCTCTACCTCTACCAGCTTCGGCTCTTCCATCTTGCACCGTTCAGTTGCAAACGGACAACGGGGATGGAAACGGCAGCCGGTCGGCGGGTTAGCCGGTGACGGGACATCGCCGGTAAGCACGATGCGCTCCCGCTTCACGTGCGGGTTCGGCACGGGATTCGCCGATAACAGTGCAGCCGTATACGGATGCAGCGGGTGCTGGAATACATCATCCGACGGCGCGATTTCTACCATCTTGCCCAGATACATAACGCCGACGCGATCGGAGATATGACGGACGACGTGCAGTCCGTGGGCGATAAACAGAATGGTAAGTCCGAGTTCCTTCTGCAGTTTCATCAGCAGGTTCAATACTTGGGATTGTACGGATACGTCGAGTGCCGACACGGCTTCGTCAGCAAGGATGAACTTCGGATTCAGCGCGATCGCCCGCGCGATGCCGATCCGCTGCCGCTGTCCGCCGGAAAACTCATGCGGATAACGGACGCGAGTCGATGGGTCCAATCCGACCATCTGCATCAGTTCAATCACGCGATCATCGATCTCATCCTTCGTCATCTTCGTATGCACTTTCAGCGGTTCACCGATAATATCGCGAACAAGGAACCGCGGGTTAAGAGAACCAAACGGGTCTTGGAAGATGATCTGCATCTCCGGCCGGATCTTGCGCAATTCGCTGTTGCTCATCTGTACGAGGTTCTGATCCTTGTATAGGACTTCACCCTCCGTGGCCTTCTGCAATTGCAGAATAACGCGGCCGAGGGTCGATTTGCCGCAGCCGGACTCGCCGACCAAGCCGAAGGTTTCCCCTTCCTGAATCCCGAAGGACACATCGTCTACAGCCTTAACATGGCCGATTGTCCGATTTAACAGACCTTTCTTGATCGGGAAATACTTCTTTACGTTCTTGGCTTCAATCAGATATTTAGATTTTTGCGTGTTCATCGTTCGCCCACCTCGGCTTTGTCGTCATACAGCCAGCAGGCTGTCCGATGTGTTTCGCTAAGGTCGATCTTCACTGGTTCCATCGCCCTGCAGCGGTCATGCGCATGCGGACAGCGCGGATGGAATCTGCAGCCTGTCGGCAGTTCGCTTAAGCGAGGAATCGATCCCTTAATGGCATACAATTCCGTTCCGCGAGCCGTCTCATATCCAGGGATCGAATTCAGCAATCCCTGGGTGTACGGATGACTCGGGTGGTCAAAGATATCGAATACCGTCCCTTCTTCGACGATCGTTCCCGCATACATAACAGCGATGCGATCGGCCATCTCGCTGGCCACACCCATATCGTGGGTGATCAAGATGATCGACATGCCCATTTGGGATTGTAAGCTCTTCAGCAATTCGAGAATCTGCGCCTGTACCGTTACGTCCAAGGCCGTTGTCGGCTCGTCAGCGATCAGCAGATCAGGCTTGCATGCCAGTGCGATCGCGATGACGACACGCTGACACATCCCGCCTGACAGTTCATGCGGATACTGATTTACCCGCATCTCAGGCGCGGGCAGTCCAACTTGGCGCAGCAGTTCTACCGCTTCTGCCATGGCTTCCTTGCGGCTCATGCCCTGGTGGATCATCAAGCTCTCGGCAATCTGATCCCCGACAGTGAAGACCGGGTTCAGGGAACTCATCGGGTCTTGGAAGATCATCGCGATTTTGTTGCCGCGGATATTGCGCAATTCTTCCTGCGACTTCGTTGTCAGCTCTTCCCCTTTGAACTTGATCGAACCATCCAAGATGACACCGCCGGAGTACTCCAAGAGTCCCATGATCGCCAGCGATGTCACGCTCTTGCCGCTTCCCGATTCGCCGACGATGCACAGCGTCTCGCCGCGATTCAGGTCAAAACTGATGCGATCCGTCGCCTTCAGGACATGATCATCCGTGAAGAAGCCGCAGGTCAGGTCGCGGATTTCGAGTATTTTTTCCGCCATTCGATGATCCTCCTTATCGGAACTTTCTTCTTTTCGCGCGGATTAAGCGCTTGTTGCAGACCATCGCCGATAAAGTTCACCGCAAGTACGACGATCAGGATGCACAAACCTGGATAGACTGCCTGCATCGGATCGGTCAGCATGAATTCTTGCGAATTGGACAGCATGAGGCCCCAAGAGGTTTGCGGCGGCTGAATGCCCAGTGACAGGTAAGACAATGCCGACTCGCTGAGGATCGCCGAACCAACCATCAAGGTGGCGTTGACGATGATCGGATAGATCGAATTGCGAAGCAGATGATTGAAGATGATGCTCCGGTTCGATACGCCGATCGCCTTAGCTGCTTCTACATACTGCATCTCACGCAGTTGCAGGAAGTTCCCCCGCACCAAACGGGCGACTCCCATCCAGGAGGTCAGCGACAGGATCAAGATCATATAGATAAATTCATTGCCGAAGATCGCCAGTACGAGGATATTCAAGAACAGGGACGGCAGCGAATACATCACGTCGACGATACGCATGAGGATCGTATCGATCCATCCCCCGAAATATCCCGCGATGGCACCGATAATCGAACCGATCACAACGGTGGCAATCGCTACTGAGAATCCTACGGTCAGGGAAACCCTTCCACTATACAGAAGACGCGTAAAGATATCTCTGCCCAGTTCATCCGTCCCCAGCAGATGCCCTTCCGAAAATGGCGGCAGATTCGTTCTGGAAAAATCAATCTGAGCTGGATCATATGGCGTGATGAGCGGTGCTCCAAATGATGCGAAGATGATGACGAGGAGTACGAATAGGCTCACCATCGCATAGGGATTGCGCACGAACTTGCGGGCCGCAATCGCCCATGGACCCGGAGGTCTCTTCAGCTGTTCCCTGCCATGCTGCGATGGCTGGGAAGGGTGCGAATTCTGCTCTTGGTTGATATAAGCCTCGCTCATTTGCCTGCGCCTCCTTTGCGTCCAAGCTGCACCCGCGGATCCACGACTGCATACAAGATGTCAGCCAATAGATTACCTAGGATGACAAAGACAGATGTAACGATCGTAATCGCCATTAAAACCGAATATTCGCGCGCATTCGCCATATCGACGAACAATCTGCCCATGCCCGGCCAGTTGAAAACCTTCTCGGTGAGCGCTGCACCGGATACCAGCATCGGCAGGTCCATCCCGAGGATCGTGACGATCGGGATCATCGCATTGCGCAAAGCATGGCGGAATACGACGCGTCTTTCTTTCACACCTTTTGCTCTAGCCGTACGAATATAGTCCTGATCCAGAACTTCGAGCATGCTGGCCCGCGAATATTTGACGTACGCAGCAAGGAAACCCAGCGACAGGACCGTAACCGGCATGATCATATGCATGATCAAATCGCCGATCTGGCCTTCTTTGCCGTATGTCCACATATCGGACAAAGGAAGCCATCTTAATTTCATCGCGAAGATCTGCTGTAAAATGATCCCAAACCAGAAGGTCGGCATCGCGAATCCAAGATACGAGATAAAAGAAGCCGTTTGGTCGGACAGCCCGTATACTCTCGTACTGTTATAGATCCCCCATGGCAAAGCGATAATCAGGGTCACGAGCCAAGCGGCGATCATGAGCACCATTGTATTGCCAACGGTCGGCCACAGAATCTCTCCTACCGGGATATTATTCTTAAACGTATGACCTAGATCGCCTTGAAGCAGATTGCCGATCCACCGCAGATATTGAATATGAATGGGATCATCCAGTCCCAAGTTCTTCTTCTGAATCTCAAACGCTTCCGGCGATACACCCGGAGAGATCATGACCTGCGTTGGTCCGCCCGGTGCCAGATGGATGAGGGAAAATGTGAAAATTGTAACAAGGAATAACGTAAACAAAGCTTGGATCGTACGGCGGATGATATACTGTGTCATGATATCACTCCAGAGGTTGGTATTCGTGCGGAGACGTAAGGAATGGGAAGGATCACCCTTCCCATTCCTACCGCCCTTCATGTATCGGCACGTTATTGCAATGGTAATAAGTCAAATCTCTACAGAACGGTGCTGTATGGTTTTACTCCACCCACCAGTTGATCGAGTGGAAGAAGTATCCTGTTGCAAGAGATGGCTCTGGAGCATCGGCTTCGTCGAAGTGAACTCTCGGACCGATCCCGATCGCATTACCGTAGCGGTACATGAATACGTACGGCAGGTCTTCGGAGATGATCTCACCGATTCTTCCGTAGATCTCGGCGCGCTCATCAATGTCCGTTGTGGAGTAACCGTCCACCCAGAGCTGATCCAGTTCTTCATTGACGTACCAGCCCATGTTCTGACCAGCCGGCGGGAAGTACTTGGACGAGAAGATTGTCTCAGAGTCCGGATCCGGAATGGTCAGGGACCATGCCAAGAGGATGGCTTGATACTTACCAGGCGTTAAGTTTTGCTCAACCCACGCAGCAAAGTCAATACCGCGCGGCTTCACTTCGATGCCGACTTGTGCCAGGTTGTTCTGGATGACCTGAGCAACTTGCTCACGACGGCTGTTTCCTGTGTTGTATTGCAGTTCGAAGGAGAATGGATTGCCGTCTTTCTCCAGGATGCCTGTCTTCTCGTTCATCACCCATCCGTCTTCAGCAAGCAATTCCTTGGCTTTCTCAGGGTTATACTCATAGTTCTTAGCACGTGCGCCCGGGTCCGCCCATGTTCCAGGCAGCATCGGAGCGTTCATCAGGACGCCTGTACCCTTCAAGACATTGTCGATCATGCCTTGACGATCCAGAGCGTAAGCGATCGCTTGACGCGTCTTCTGCGATTCGAACGGATTGAAGTTATTCGGGAAGTTCGATTCATCGAAGTTGAATCCAAGGAACTCATATTGCGGACCTGGTTCCAGGATCATGCGGATATGCTCTTCCTTGCTTACCGCTTCGTTCATCGTTACCGGAATCGCTGTTACGAGGTCTACGTCGCCTCTAAGCAATGCTTGCACTTCTGTGTTCTGATCCGCATAGATCTTATAGATGACCGTTTGGATCTTAGGCTTCACTTCGCCCCAGTAGTCCGGGTTGCGCTCGAAGACGTGTTGTTGACCTTGTGTCCACTCTTTCCACACCCACGGACCGCTGGTTACGGTAATTTCCGGATTGGAACCGTATTGATGAGCCTTCAGCTCGTTAACCGGAACATCTCCCAGAACATGCTTCGGCACCGGTTCGAATACCAGCGAGTAAATGAACGGCGCATAGACTTGCGACAGTTTAAACTCGATCTCATAGTCGCTGATCTTGTTGATCGACTCGATCTTATCAAACGTAGAAATTGCAGGAGACCCTGTGTCTGGATTCATGATAGTCTCGATCGTGAAGATAATGTCATCTGCGGTGATTGGCGTGCCGTCGCTCCACTTCGCATAATCCTTCAGCTTCACGGTGTAAGTCGTACCGTCTTCAGAGATGATCGGCTCTTCTGCAGCGATGGACCAAGGTTCTGCTGTCACAAGACCTTCACGGTTCAGGTCGTACAGCTTTGCAAATACCCAGTGGGCTGCATCACTGGATGCTGTGTCTTGAATGAACAGCGGGTTCAGGGAAACGATATCGGAGATCGTCGACAGAGTTAATGTACCGCCGTCCTTAGGACCTTCCGTATCCTGATTTTGGTTGTTTTCGGATACGTTGTTGCTCGGGGCTGCCTGCTCACCGTTATTGTTCGAAGAACATGCTGCCAGTACCCCCCCTAAGAGGAACACGCACAAGACGAGCAATAAACTTCTCTTTACTTTGCTCATGACCACTACTCCTTCTTGTTTTTCTCTTTTTAATCTAAAAATATAGTCTTGATTATAGATGCTTTCGACACAGATGTCCATATTTGGTGCATCGCTTTAAATCTTTCGTTCTCTTCTCCGGCAAAGTGTTAGAACGATCACGCGGCAACCAAGAGTCTTAGTACATATGCATATTATCGCACTAAACAGGGAGTACAAGTCAACCGTCAAAATGTTTCCTGTAACAAATCATTCGGAATTTTGTTATAAATTGGCGAATAAAACCGCTGAAATGTCCCGGATATTATCTGATTAATGGGTGTAAATCTCATGTTTTGTAAATATTGTTAGTAGCGAAATTGTCTTTAACAATTAACGGCGGGTTGTTCTTGCTAATTAGCTAATATAGTTACTACTACTACTACGAGATCCCCTTCGTAACCTGCCCGCGGGAATGAGCATACAGTTCGGC
This sequence comes from Insulibacter thermoxylanivorax, assembly GCF_015472005.1. NCBI lineage: Bacteria > Bacillati > Bacillota > Bacilli > Caryophanales > Paenibacillaceae > Insulibacter > Insulibacter thermoxylanivorax. Next base: position 95,155 of record NZ_BMAQ01000003.1, read on the forward strand.
ATAATAGCCGTTCTGTTGCAGCAGCTGCTCATGCGTGCCTTGTTCGACGATCTTGCCATGGCGCATGACGATGATGCGATCCGCGTGCTGCACCGTGGACAGTCGATGGGCGATGACCAGCGTGGTTCGCCCTTCGGAGACGACCCTAAGCGCTCTTTGCACCAGCTGCTCTGTATGTGAATCGAGATTCGCCGTCGCCTCATCGAGGATTAGGATCTTAGGCTGATATACCAGGATGCGTGCGAAGGACAGAAGCTGCCGCTCTCCCGCCGACAGCCCGCTGCCCCGCTCCGACAGCATCGTATCATAGCCCTCCTTCAGCCGTTCGATCATCTTGTGCACGCCGACGAAGCGGCATGCCGCGATCACCTCTTCCCGGGAGATCTCCTTATTGAACAGCCGAACATTATCAATAATCGTACCGGAGTATAAGAAGGGATCTTGCTGCACGATGCCGACAAGCCGATGGAGGGACTCGCTGGGCAGGCTGCGGATGTCGACGCCGTCGATCTCGATGCTGCCCCGCTTCACATCATAGAACCTCGCCAACAGGTTGACGAGGGAACTCTTGCCTGCGCCCGTTGTACCTACGATGCCGATGAACTCTCCCGGTTTTACATGCAGATCAATATCATGCAGCACGTCTTGATGATCCGTATAGGAGAAACGGATGCGATTGAAGTCGATCCGCCCCTGTGCCTGTTCCGGATCCAAGTGTTTAGCTGTCGCCTCATCCGGCTCGCGTACTTCCGGTTCGACGGCGAAGATTCGCCAGATGCGATCGACGGAAACCAGGGTCGATTGCAGCGTGTTCCATTGCTGCGTGATCTGGTTGATCGGTTGGAAAAACTGACGAATATAGGAGATAAAAGCATACAATACCCCGAAGCTGAGCCGTTTATCCAATACCGCCAATCCGCCGAACCATACGACAAGCGCCACAGAAACGTTGCCCAAGATATCAAATGATCGGTTAAAGAGCACCGAAGTCCTGACTTCCCGCAAGTTCTCCCTTAGGTATTGCCTGTTATGCTGCTTAAATGCAGCCGTCTGCTCCTTCTCCTGATGGAACGCTTGGATCAAGCTCATCCCCGCCAGGTTCTCCGCGACGAAAGCAACCGAGCGCGACAATTGAGCACGCGAGCGCTGGTAAGCGTTCCGCAGTGCCTTGCGGAAGGACCAAGAGATGAACATGATGACCGGGATCAAGCCCATGCAATACAGGGCCAGCTCCGCATCGAGATAGAACATGAAGCCGATGATCAGGATCAGCGACATCCCGTCGCGCACGATGCTGAGAACCACCTGCGTGAAGAAGCGGCTGATCGTCTCTGTATCGCTCGATACATTCGTCACGAGGCTGCCGCTCTTATGGCGGTCGAAGAAGGACATCGATTGCAGCGTGATGTGATGGAACAGATCCTTGCGCAGCTGCGCGACGATGCTCTGTCCTGCCCGCTGCAGCATGTTGGCCTGCCAATAGGAGAAGATGAAGACGATCCCCACAAGCAGCAGATAGAGCACCGCGAAGAGGAGGACCATCTTTAAGCTCCCCTTGCCCTCAGCCAATCCGTGGTCCAGCAAGACGCTGACCAGATAAGGCTGCAATAAGTCCGCAAAGATGGCGATGATCGAGAAGAGGAAGATCAGCAAGAAGGTATAGCGATGCGGTTTCGCATAGGAAAGCATCGAGCGAAACGCCTGTCTGCGGTTCATGAGATCCCCTCCTCTTGCAAGGCGTACAAGGATGTATAATACCCGCCAAGGCGAAGGAGCTGCTCATGGGTGCCCTGTTCGATGATCCGTCCTTCGTCCAATACATAGATGCGGTCCGCATGCCGGAGGGCGCTGATGCGATGGGCGATCAGGATCGTCGTCTTGCCCGCGCGCACCTTGCGCAGGTTCCGGATGATCTTCGTCTCGGTTACCGCATCGACGGCGGAGACGCTGTCATCGAGCAGCAGGATCGGTGCGTCCTTGATGAGTCCGCGCGCCAGGCTCGTGCGCTGCCGCTGCCCGCCGGACAGCGTCAGTCCCCGTTCTCCTAACATCGTCTCGAAGCGGTCGGGCAGTTCCATGATATTGCCGAAGATCTCAGCCTGACGTGAAGCCTCTTCGACCCGGCTCAGATCGAGCTGCCGATTCGAGAAGGCGATATTCTCGCGAATCGTCGTGCTGAACAGGAAGCCTTCCTGCGGCACATAAGCGATGTTCTTGCGCAGGCTTTCCAGCTTGATATCATGAACATCGATGCCGCCGATGAAGATCGTGCCGCGCGGCGGATCATAGACGCGCAAGAGCAGCTTGAGCAGCGTCGTCTTCCCAGAACCGGTCTTGCCGACGATGCCGATCGTCTCACCCGGTTGGATCGTAAGCGAGATGTCCGAGAGCGACGGTTTGCCCGCCTCAGGATATGTAAAGGTCAGGTCACGGATCTCGATCGATGCCTGTGCGCCGACAATCGGCACCGCATCTGCCGACTCCTGGATATCCGGTCTTATCTCCAGCAGCTGATTGAGCCTCTCCAACGAAGCACTTGCCCTCTGCATCGTGTTGATCACATTGCCGATCTGTTGCAGCGGATGGACGAGCATGCGGATATACAGCGTAACTGCGACGAACATCCCCGTCGTCATCGCTCCCTGCAGGGTTAACCAGCCGCCATAGACGATTGTGATGACCAGCGACAATCCTCCAACCATCGGCAGGAGCGACTGAAACATCGAGCTGAGTCTAACGAGGGAGAGATGGTTGTCGCGAATCTGATCCACGGTCTTGCCGAAGCGCTGGCGGGCGATCTCCTCCACCGCGAAAGTCTTCGTCACCCGGATGCCGCCGAATTGCTCTTCAGCCGAATCTGTCATGGCCGCCAGCGCTTCTTGAACCCGTCTGGATCGGCTGCGGATGCGCGGACCGAAATAGACGACCATGAAGGGAATCGACAACAGGGGCAGGACACAGACCATGATAAAGGTCCAAGGAATCTCGCTCCCCGCTAAGATGACGATGATCGAAGCGAGCAGCACCGCCGCCGATGTCAACTGATTGATCGCATTGGCGATCGATTCGCGTACAGACGATACATCGTTCAACATGAAGCTGAGCAGTTTGCCGATCCCGTTCTTCGAGAAGTACCACTCACTTAAGCGGGTGAAATGCTCGAACAGCTGTTGACGCGCCTGATATTCGAAGGTGCGTCCCAGCTTGTGGTTGTTATACTGCCCGAAACCGAACATCACCCCATAGCCGGCACCAATAGCCAGCAGCAGCAGGCCGTAATGGCGCACCCCCTGTGCCGTCAGCCCGTTCATCTCAAGTTCATCGGTGAAGTTCCCCACGACGATCGGAAACAGGGAATGAATCACCTGGGCCGCGCCCATGATCGACACCGCTAAGACATACCGATACCAATTCGCTTTGACATAATCGAACAGAAGCCTCTTCCCTCTCACCAAAGACCCCTCCGCTCATTTCGCTTATTCACCTTTCCATGGATGCGTTTACAGTTTGGCGAATAAACATTTCTTTTTCATCTTTAACTATATCATATATTGTTCAGCTAAGTTGTTAATCGGATGGAGCGGAGTAATGCCGAATGGTGATCGAGGACGAATCCTATTGCGTGTAATTGTGGCGCTGATAATAATGACATTCTAATTTCCGTTATTTTGCAAAAGACAGCATTTAAGGAGAAATAGCGGAAGTCAAATTTACACTATTCCTCCTGTAACCCTTTTAGCTAGGGGTTTCTAGACCATTCTAACAAAATAACGGAAATTTCACTTACTCTATTATTGGTAAAACGGTCGTTTTACCGAAATAGCGGAAATTTGGCTTCCCTTATTTTCCATCAGGTCTGCCTCATCCTATTTTTGCACATGGTTCTTCACTTGTTTTGCTCATGTTTGATACTTGCATCCACACAGGGTTCTCCATTCATGATTTGCCTGCTGATGCAGGAATCACCCAAGATCTGTCGAAGGATGTAGAATGGTCGCTTTCACACATTACTATGGCATCGGAGGATAGACTATGATACGCAAACTCGGCAATATATTAGGATCTATTCGCGAAGAAGACAAGAACCGGACTTTGCAAGAGATTGATCTCATTCGCAGGAATACCGCGGTATTGGCTGCGATCGGTTTCGTCACGCTCATCACGCTGCTCGGATGGCTCATGGACGGGGATAGGAGCGCAGCTGTGACAGGTGCATTGGTTTCGATCATACTGCTGGTCCTCCTGCTTGGTTTCTGTCTATACAGACGGATCTTACTCCCCTATCTGGGTTACTTAGCGGTGCTCGGAAGCGGTGCCATCGTCATCTTACAAGTTTCCATGAATCCGAGCCTGGATCATATTCCGGCAACCTTCTACCTGCTGTTCTTAGCGGCGATCTATTCCAACTTCATCATCAATTTGATCGCGATCCTGATCGGATTCTCTGTATTGCTCTACCTGCTCTTTGGCCCTGCGGGGGCAGCGATCAGCCAGACCACATCAATGACTTATATCGTCTACTACGTCATCATCGCAGGCTTGATGATGGCCCTGCGCTTTGTGGTCAAAACACTCGCCCAAGATATGTATCGAGCAATGGACCAGTCCAGTCAGCTGCAACAGCAGCAGGAATCCCGCAATGAAACGATCGTCGGCCTGGTCGATCAGGTTTCCCAGAACCTCGGCTCCATCACGGCGATCAGCGACGAGACGAACCGCTCATTCCATGAGATGCATACCTCCTTCAACGAGATTACCAACAGCGCCAGCGCCCAGTTGGATTCGACCTTATCGATCAATCAAGCGATGCAGAACATGCATGATCTTGTACAGCGCATGACAGAATCCTTCGAAATCCTGAATGCGCGGGTAACGGAAACCAATGCGATCTCAAGCTCTGGTGTTCAGGTAACGGAAGAACTCGATGCGACCATTGCAGAGTTCAAACAGGATATCTATGATATGGCGAGCGACGTTCAAACGCTTAAGAAGCAGATGGAAGGGACAACGCAGATCAGTATCTCCATCTTGGAGATCGCGAACCAGACTAACCTACTCGCACTCAATGCCAGCATCGAAGCCGCTCGGGCCGGTGAGCATGGGCAGGGCTTCGCCATTGTCGCCTCTGAGATTCGCAAGCTGGCCGATCTCAGCGGTCATTCTGCCGAGCAGATCTCCAAACAGATCGTGAGCTTCTCCAAGCAGATCGAAGAGGCAAGCCAGCGGATGGCTGCTATCTTGGAACGGATGGATTCAAGCAGCCAAGCGGCGCAGCAGACGATCCAAGCCTTCGGCTCGATTCGTGAATCCGTTGAATTGCTGCAGCATCTGGCCGATGGCTATATGGAGCATATCGCGAAGATCAACGAAGCTTCCCGCTCCGTCGAAGAGGCGACACAGCACCTTGCCGCAACAAGCGAAGAAGCAACAGCGACGATGGAGGAACTAACGGCGATGACTCATACGCTGCTGGAGCAGAACGAGCAGACGCTGCAACAGTTGAAGGAAGCAGAAGCCAGCTTGAAACAAATCCTCGCATCTTGATACACAAGCTTCATACACGCACAAAGGGAGTGTGCCAAGCCGCATCTGCCGCGGTTTGACGACACTCCCCTTGTCTTAAATCCATCTCGCACAGCGGATCATCGATGCTCAGCATAACGATTTGCCTTAGAGACCGAACGGATCTTGCCAAGCTCTTCCTCCGTCAGCGGCGGCGCTTGCGAGGCGGCAGCATTCTCCCGCAGCTGCTCGACGGAGCTGGCGCCCGCCAGCGTCACGCCGACCGCCGGCTGATCCATGCAATAGCGAAGCGCCGTATGCGTTAAGGAGCGCTTGCTCTCGGCGATCTGCTGCAGCTGATCGCGCAGGGCATGCAGCTCCTCCTCCGCATAATCAAGGAAGCCGCCGGCCGCCTTATGCCCGCCGCGGTCCGTCAGGATCCCCTTGGCTAACGGGCCGCGGGCGATGATGCTGATTCCATGCTCCTGCAGCAGCGGGATCACCGCCTCTTCCGCCCGGCGGTCGAGGATGCTGTATTGATTCATCACGCTGATGATATTGGAACGCTTTACGTACTCTCGAATCACGTTCGGGCGGATCGAGGAGATCCCGTACCAGCGAATCCATCCCTGCTCCTTCAACCGCTCGAAGGCCTCGATCGTCTCATCGATCGGATCCTCCATCGTGCCGCCGTGCAGTTGATACAGATCGATATAATCGGTGCGCAAACGGCGCAGGCTGCCTTTAACAGCCTCCATGATATATTCCTTAGAAGGGTCCCATACCCATCCATCCCGGCCTGGGATGATGCGGTTGCCGACCTTCGTCGCCAGCACAACCTCAGATCTGCGGCCTTCCAGCGCCCGGCCGACGATCTCCTCATTAAGCCCTCTGTCATATAGATCCGCCGTGTCGAAGAAATTGATCCCCTGATCCAGCGCCTCATGGATGATCCGGCGGGCGGCCGCCTCATCCGTTCCCAGCGACATGCAGCCGAGACCGATTTCCGACACATAGAGATCTGACTTGCCAAGTCGATTCTTCTTCATCTGTACCTAAGCCCCTTTCTTCGCATCCTCCAATCGCATGCCGAACGATCTGCAAGGATGTGCCTTATTCTCTTCTTGCAACTATGGATTATAGCCCAATCAACCAGTGCGGTCATATCGTCACTTCAGGAGTCTGCTCCGCTGCGGTCCCCGAATGACGGATGTTCAGCACGCAGGTCAGTGCGGCCAACATCATCACCGCTGCATACACAAACAGCGAAGCATAATCGGTCCAATCGATGATCTGGCCGACCAGGGGCGGCGAGATAATCGCTGCCAGAGACGATACAAGATAGTACAGCCCCGTCCGCGTGCCGATGCTCTGCTCCCTGCCTGCGGCGACAACGAAGGGATAGGAATTGATATTGATGCACGCCCAGAAGATGCCGCCCAGGATCAGAAGGATGCGCAGTGCCCAGAGCGAGGAGATGAAGGTGACGGCGCCGAACACGCACATCAAGCCGCTGGCGCCGATGAGGATCATCTTCTTCTTGCCGAACTTCGTACCGAGATAGCCGCTCGGCAGCGCGAAGAGGAGGAATGCCAGCGAGAAGAAGGTCAGCAGGAAGGAAGCAGCCCCGTCGGACAGACCCAGATGATTGGTGCCATACAGCGTGAACATCGCCTCGACACCTTGATAGGCCACGAACCAGAAGAAAATCGCCAGCAGCAAGAACACCGTCGTGCGGTCCAATTCCCCCCGCATGCGAACCTGCTGTTTCTGCGACACGGTATATGAGATCGTATCGCGCTTCTCCTTGATGCTCATGAATACGATGAAGAGCGCCAACAGGGTAAGAAGTCCTGCCGCAGCAAAGGGCAGATTGCGGTTCGCTTCATAGAGGATGGACCCTGCTCCGAAGGCGGCGACGGTGCCGATCCCGCCCATGAAATTGATGATGCCGTTCGCCTTGGAGCGGTTTGCTTCGGGCGTAATATCCGGCATCAACGCTACGGTAGGAGAACGATACAAGCTCATCGACAAGTTCATAAGCAGCATGAACAGCACAAGGGTAAGAAGTGAAGTGTAAAGGGGAATGAGTGCCATGAACACCGCCGCCAGCGGCATGCCGATCATGAGATACGGCATCCTGCGGCCGAATCGCGTATCCGTTCGATCGCTGCGATTGCCGATCCATGGCTGCATGAAGAGCGCGAAGTAGTTGTCGAGGGTCATGAGGAAGCCGACCACCATCGTGCTGCTGATGAATGATTCGAGGAACAGCGGCACAAAAGCATTGTACAAGGCCCAAGTCAAACTGATGCTGAAGAAGCCAAATCCGAGAAGCCAGGTTTTTCTCATCGTCCTACACTCCCCATCATAACAGTGCAGCTCTGCGAACCATCCAGCTAAGCTAACAATGCGGCTAAACGGTCAGGATAATCGGTGATGATGCCGCTGACCCCGGCATCGAGCATGGTGCGCATCTCCGACTCCTCATTCACCGTGAAAGGATGATAACGAATCCCCCATTTCCCGGCTTCCTGAACCCATGCTGGAGTGACCGCCAGCCGATAGGGATGCAGAGCCGAAGCGCCGATTCGCCGCGCATAGACCCAGGGTTCATAGAGCCCTTCCATGTACAGGACGGCGGTCTCAATCTCCGGAGCAGCCTGCTTCATCAGGACGAGGGAATAATGGTTAAAAGACGAGATGATCACCTGTCCGCACATCCGGAAGCGGCGGACGATCTCCGCCGTCCGCTCCTCCATCCCCGGATAGGAGACATGACCATTTTTCAATTCCAGATTCAGCACGAGGTCATGCCGCTTAGCAAGTTCCAATAACTCCTCCAATACGGGGATCTTCTCACCCCGGAATTCCTCCCCGTACCAAGCCCCCGCATCCAGCTGTCTCAGCTCGTCTAACGTGAAGTCCTTCACCCATCCAGAAACGCCCGCCGTCCGCTGCAGCGTCTCGTCATGGATGAGTACGAGCCGTCCATCCCTCGTCATCTGAACATCTGTCTCGATGCCGGTTGCGCCAAGTTCAATCGCCTTGACAAAGGCTGCCATCGTGTTCTCCGGGCAGACCCCGGATGCTCCGCGGTGGGCGAAGTTCACGCATGTACGCATCCTATCCCTCCGTCGATGAAGATCGATCCCTCTGCTGCGATCCGCAGATGGTATGTCCATTGTAAGACTGTATTGTAAACTGGGGATTAACCCTGTGGTCGATATTGATCAAAAAAAGAACGCTTGCCGCTGGCTTCTCGCTGGCTTCTCGCTGCTTCCAACAGCAAATTTACTTATGCTCCAAATGGCGGACCGTCTGCAAGAAGATCTGTTCGATATGATCATCATCCAGGGAATAATAGACGGTCTTGCCCTCTTTGCGGCGCTTGACGATGCGCAGATTGCGCAGATAGCGGAGCTGGTGGGATACCGCTGACTGCCCCATATCGAGGATCACCGTCAGGTCATGTACGCATCGTTCACAACCGATCAGCGCGCTGATGATCTTCACGCGCGTAGGATCGCCAAGTGCTTTGAACAACTCTGCTACATGGTAAGCCTGCTCTTCCGAGATCATATGCTTAGGCCGCAGTGCATCAGCTCCCGTGCCCGTGCCTTGGCAATCTTGCTCGCAATCCATCTCTGACTCACCCGTTTCCTCTTGTTCGTTTCTCTGACTGAATTATACATGAAAATGTCCGTCTTGAATATCTTGCCATTCACTACATGTCATGTTATGATAAGGGTACACATCATATGAATACTTGTTCATATATTAATTTAATCATAATAATTACGATTAAGTAACCCGGTGCTGCCGATTGGATATACTGGTATCACCTCCTCAGCTGGGAATAAGAAGAAACCAGACTGAGCAGGTCATGCGCCGGCAGTTACAAGGAGGATGGAACCGCATGAAGAAGCTGAGACATCATCACGAACACGGGCATGGGCATCACCATCATGGACATCTCCATCATCATGGGCATCATCATGGACACGGACATCATCACGGGCATGCCCATGAACATGCCGCAGACAACCGCAAAGGGCTGACCATCGCCCTGATCATCACCGGCGGCATCATGATCCTGGAGTTCGTCGGCGGTTTGCTTACGAACAGCTTGGCTCTGCTGAGCGACTCAGCCCATATGCTCAGCGATACCGCAGCCATCGCTTTGAGCCTGGCCGCTTTCTGGTTCGCGGCACGGCCTCCTTCAGCGAACAAATCATACGGATACTATCGCTTCGAGATCCTGGCGGCGCTGTTCAACGGCTTAACGCTGTTCGTCATGGCCGGCTTCATCGTCTTCGAAGCCTACGAACGCTTCATCGATCCGCCGGAAGTCGCCGGAGGGACGATGATGGTCATCGCCTTGATCGGGCTGGCAGCCAACCTGATCAGCGCTTGGAGCCTGATGCGGAAGAGCGATATCAAAGGCAATATCAACGTCCGCAGCGCTTACTTGCACATCCTGGGTGATGCTTTGGGCTCCGTGGGCGCTATCTTAGCCGGACTGCTCATGCTCCTGTTCGACTGGTATATCGCCGATCCGATCATCAGCGTGATCGTCGCCTTGCTCATCCTGCGCAGCGCATGGCATGTCGTCAACCACACCATCCATATCTTGATGGAAGGCACCCCCGCGGCCATCGATGCGCGCGAGGTGGAAGAGACGCTGCTTGCCATCCGCGGGGTGAAGAATCTGCACGATCTTCACATCTGGACGATCACCTCGGGCATGGACTCCTTAAGCTGCCATCTGATCATCGAGGATGATCAAGACTGCCAAGTCGTCCTGCAGGAAGCGATCCGCCGCATCGAAGAGCGCTTCCGCATCCAGCACACGACGATCCAGATCGAAAAATCCCAGCTGCAGCATGCACATCTAAGAATATAATGCAAGAAGCGTTCCGCCAATCAGGCAGGAACGCTTCTTGTTGTTATGCATGGAAACAGAACCAAGCGATGCGCACATCGCCGCTTAATCCGATATAGAGATCGCTCGCGTCACCCGGCAGCTGAACGGCTTCGCTGATCGTACACCACGCATCGTTTCTGACGCGGCCCAACCTATTGGTACGCGGCTGCCCTTCGACTTCCATACGTGCGATTAATTCCCCCTGCGGATCATGCACCCGAAGCTCCACGACTCCCCTGCCGCGGGCAGCTGCCCGCATCTCGAAACGCTTCGCGCCGCGGCATAAATCCGCATCTTTGAAGAGGATCCAGCCTCCCGCCGGCCCCTTGGGAACGACGCAAGTGCCGCCTTCGCTGCATTCATCGAGGTACACCGCTTCATAGTCATCATAGTTCTCCGCCTTCGTGTGCTGATAGAGATTGCGCGGCGGAATCGTCTCACCATGCACTGTGATGACGCTCTGCAGTTCGATCTGCGCGGAGGAACGCCCGACCATGATCGTATATTCTCCGTTTTCCACGGCATACCGTTCACGCGTTACATCCCAGAAAGCAAGCTGCTCGCCTTGCAGCGTGAAGGTGATCGTCTGCTGTTCGCCGGGTTTGAGATGCACGCGCTCAAAACCGGACAGCTGCTTCAAAGGGCGCTTCACGCGGGATTGGTTGGCCCGCACATACAGCTGGACGACTTCGTCGCCGGCGAGTGCACCGATATTCTCAACGGTAACGCTGATCGTCAGCTGCCCATCCGCCTGCAGCGCATCAGAGCTAAGAACTAGATCCTTGTACAAGAACTCCGTATAAGATAAACCATGGCCAAAAGGATACAGCGGTTCCCCTTCAAAATACATGTATGTTCGTCCGCCCTTGATGATGTCATAGTCCATCATGTCCGGCAGCTGGTCCACCGAGCGATACCATGTCATATTCAGGCGGCCGGCCGGATTATAATCCCCGAACAGCACATCTGCCAGGGCATGACCGGCTTCTTGCCCGCCGTGGGCTGTGTATACAATCGCCGGCACATGTTCCTCCTCCCAATTCAGCGCGAAGGGATAGCTGCCGATCACGACGACGATCGTGTTCGGATTCGCCTTATAGACTTCGCGGATCAGCCGCTGTTGATGCTCAGGCAGCACCAGGTCCGGACGATCGATCTCTTCCTTGCCGTTGATCAGCGGATGGTTGCCGACGCAGACGATCGCAACGTCGCTTGCCGCTGCTGCTCGCACGGCTTCCTCGATGCCGTCCTTCACCTTCAGAACATGGAACAACGCCGCTTCCGTCTCTGCTTCTTCACCGCCAGCAACCACCAGCCGTTCTTCCTCGTCGATCGTCACCGGACATTCATTCCAAGTCCGCAGGTTATAGGTATCCTGACCTTCCGCATCCTGGCCGGTCTTGCTCAGGGTGAACTGCTCCTTGACAAACCAGCCCCATACATCCTGAGCTGAGGCGCTGACCGTCTCATCATCCGTCGTGACGTAAGCACCATTGGCCATGGAGCGCAGGGTCAGCCGCCCCCATCCCCAATCCGTCACCTTATACCTTGAAGAGGTGTCACCCGCCGTCTTATCCGCCGTTAACTCATCCCGGTCATAGCTGTGCGGACCGACATACCGGCCGCTCTTCGCCGAACGAAGAAGGATCTCATCACAGCCGTCCGCATAACGGATTCTGTCCGCGGATATCTTGCCGGCGATCCCGGCCAGCGGCGTCACACGATAAGGAAGCTGCCCCGTATACCAGTCGCGGTATACGACATCGGCCAGCGGACCGATGACGGCTGCGCTGTTCAGCTTGTTCTTATCCAGGGGCAGGATGCGCGGTTCGTTCTTCAGCAGGACGATCGCTTCACGGGCAGCGCGGAGCGCAAGCTCACGATGTTCAGCCCGATAGATCACAGCCTCCGAGATTTTCGCATAAGGGTTCCGTTCCTCGGGATCGAACTGTCCTAATCGGAAACGGATGCGGAAGACCCTGCGCAGGGCGCGGTCCAGATCGGCTTCTTCCAGCAGCCCCCGTTCGATCGCTTCATGCAGCGCGCGGATCACCAGATCCCGGTCATCGGTGATGCAGTCAATCCCGCCTTTGACAGCCAGCGCCACTGCCTCCGCATAGGTATCGCAATACCGATGATCGTCGACGGTCTGATGCAGATCTGCCCCGTCACAGACGATGAAGCCGTCCAGTTCCCATTCATCCTTCACGATCTCCTGTACATCCGGATGACAGATCGCCGGCGTACCGTTGATCTCGTTGTAGGCGGTCATCATGGAGTGAGCGGCCCTTTCCCGAATCGCCGGTTCAAAGGCTTTCAGATAATACTCCCGCTTATTCCGCGGATCGATGGAGGAAGAACTGCGGAGCCTCTCATGTTCATTGTTGTTCGCATAGAAATGTTTCAAAGATGCAACTGCCTTAATATAGAACGGATGATCTCCGCGCATTCCCTTGGCATAGGCAGCGGACATCATCCCCGTCAGATGGGGATCTTCCCCATAGGCTTCTTCCGTCCGCCCCCATCTCGGATCCCGTTCCATATCCACCGTCGGCGCCCACAGGGTCAAGCCGCCCGACTCATTGCGTTTCTTATAATATGCTCTGGCTTCATCGCCCACCGCACTGCCGATGGCCAGCATCAGATCCGGGTTCCAGGTGCAGGCGAGCCCGAGCGTCTGCGGGAATACCGTCGTCGAACCTTCTCGTGCCACAAGGCCGTGCGCCGCTTCTCCGCCCACATTGTATTCGCGGATCCCTAACCGTTCCACGGTCATCTGGCGCGTTGGCATGAGCGAGATCTTCTCACTCAAAGTCAAACGGGAGATGAGATCCTCCACCCGCTCATCCACAGGCAGATTCGGATCCTGGAACGGATACTTCGGTTGACTGTTCTTAGCCATCCTTGCGGCCTCCTTATTTAATATCATCATGATAAAAAACAACCTAACGCCGCTGGAGAACGCTTACATTTCACTGAAGTTATAAAAGCCGCTGAGCACAATGGCAGAAAAACCTTGGCAGTGCGCAGACATCTGCCAAGGTTTCTGCTGTGACTGCGATGCGGTCAGCCGCATGAAACGATTAACCGTATCGCACGTCTTAGGAGAGCGTAACTACGATCTGTTGGGCACCCTTCGCAGGGATGATGCGCAGACCTTGTTCCGTCTTCTCCGCTGTTCCTCCTTCAACATTCGCAGCCTCAGCGATGCCGCGAAGCACGAAGGAGTAGTTCTTATCGACACCGCTGCCGTCAACGTTCAGCGTGATCTTCGATCCTTCCAGCAGAGCGGATGCTTGCAGCTCCAGCTCAGCCTTGATGTTGTAGATGTCCGCTGTTGCAGCCTTGCCCTCTTCCAGAGCAAATACATGCAGCTCGGCACCTTCTACATAGTCATAGTCAGGACGACGGTCGTTCGCACCAATCGCCAGGATCGAGTTCGGACGCACCATGAGCGGCAGGCTGAAATAGTCATGCTTCTCGTAGTGCCATCCGCCTTCGACTTCTGCTCCTGTGATGAGGTTAGTCCAGCGGCCCTTCGGCAGGTAGTATCTGACCGTGCCTTCTTCGTTGAAGATCGGCGCTACAAGCAGCTTGTCTCCGAGCATATATTGCAGATCAAGCGGATGTGTAGTCGGATCTTCTGCGCCGAACTCCAGCACCATCGGACGCATCATCGGCACACCGTATTGTGTGGCTTCCACAGCTTTGCTGAACAGGTAAGGCATCAGTCTGCTCTTCAGCTTCGTGAAGTGGCGCAGGACATCAACCGCTTCTTCCCCGAACAGCCACGGCACGCGGTAGGAACTGCTGCCATGCAGACGGCTGTGGGAGGACAGCATACCGAAGGCTACCCAGCGCTTGTAGATATCCGGCGGTGCGGTATTCTCGAAACCGCTGATATCGTGGCTCCAGAAACCAAATCCGCTGAGTCCGAGGGATAGTCCGCCGCGCAGCGTCTCCGCCATCGACAGATAGTTCGCGGAGTTGTCGCCGCCCCAGTGAACGGGGAACTGCTGTCCGCCGGCTGTTGCGGAGCGTGCGAAGAGCATCGCTTCGTTCTTGCCAAGCTTCTCTTCCAGCACCTCGAACACGGCCTTGTTGTACAGGTAGGTGTAGTAGTTGTGCATCTTCACTGGGTCAGACCCGTCATAGTACACAACATCCGTCGGGATGCGCTCGCCGAAGTCCGTCTTGAAGGTGTCCACACCCATGTCAACAAGCGCTCGCAGCTTGTCTTGGTACCACTTGGTCGCTTCCGGATTGGTGAAGTCGACCAGACCCATGCCGGCTTGCCACATATCCCACTGCCAGACATCGCCTTCCGGCGTCTTCACCAGATAACCCTTCTCCATGCCTTCCTTGAAGAGCGGGGACTTCTGAGCGATATATGGGTTGATCCAGACGCTGATCTTAAGCCCCTTGTCCTTCAGTCGCTTCAACATGCCTTCCGGATCCGGGAATACATCCTCATCCCACTGGAAGTTGCACCATTCGTACTCCTTCATCCAGAAACAGTCATAGTGGAAAACATGCAGCGGAATGTCCCGTTCGAACATGCCGTCGATGAAGCTGTTGACGGTTTCTTCGTCATAGCTGGTCGTAAACGACGTCGTCAGCCACAGCCCGAAGGACCAAGCAGGAGGCAGCGCCGGCTTACCGGTCAATGCGGTATAGTTGTTCAGCACATCCTTCATGTCCTCGCCGCCGATGACGAAGTATTCGAGACGTTCACCCGGTACGCTGAATTGCACCTTGGATACGTTCTCGCTTGCTACCTCGAAGGAGACGCGCTCCGGATGGTTCACGAAGATTCCGTATCCGTAGTTGGAGATATAGAATGGAACGTTCTTATAGGCTTGTTCACTGCTGGTGCCGCCGTCCTCATTCCAGATATCGACGACTTGACCGTTCTTTACGAAAGGCGTGAAGCGCTCGCCCATCCCGTAGACATACTCGCCGATGCCCAGGTCAAGCTGTTCGCGCATATAGTCGCCTTCGCCTTCGACCTCGATGGTCGCTGCACCTCTCCAGCCGTTGCCTGTCAGGCGGCGACCGTCGTAGATGTAGTCGACTTTCCACTCGTCCCCCTTCGCCACCCGCACTTGCAGCTTGCCGCTGGTGAGGCTGGCTTCGTGCTCATCGTTGCGGATGATGACCTCCGTTGGCGCCTCATACAGCTCGAACTCCGGTCCGCGCTTGACACGTCCTGCGTGGTGGATGTACTCGCAGCGGATGATATTCGGACGCGGAGAGCTGTACTTAATCGTAATCAGTGTAGCGTTCAGCGTATCGCCCCTGTGTCTTACGTGCTTCGTTGCCGCGTAGACGTACATTGCATCGTCCGTCACTTGCACATCGCGCACTTCAACAGGATTTTGGATCGTGACGCCTTCACGCACTAACCAAAAACCGTCCGTAAACTTCACTTAAGAACACCGCCTTTTCATATGATGAATAGAATTGAAGTTTGAATTGATTAGGTTGCCCTTTCTAAGTATAATAATATTGATTATTTTTCTGTTTTTCTTGCTGTATTTTGACTATGAGTTTCATTATTTTGATATACCCCTTTCATTCGCATGGCACTCACACCTTTATCAAGCGTCCCTGTCTATTTTTGCAATATATCTCAGGAGGAATGAGCGGTGAATACCGATCTATTACGATTACGGGAAGACCGGGTGCACGGGCTGCCAACTTACCCGGTCAGCATCTATGAGGTCAGCGAGACCGACGGCAAGGTATTATTCGACTGTCACTGGCACGATGAATTGGAGTTCATCCTCATCACGGAAGGCATCGTCCGGGTACAGCTCGATATAAGTGAATATGAACTGCGCCCCGGTCAGGCGGTATTCGTAAACAGCGGCATCCTGCACGGCGCCTTCTCCGGCGATCCGGCCGGCCGCTGCAGCCTCTATTCCGTCGTCTTCCATCCGGAGTTTCTTGCAAGCAGAAATAACGACATCCTGCAGCAGCAATATCTTGAGCCGCTGATCCGCAATCAATTCAGGCTTTCCCCGATCTTCAGAGGCACTACAGATGCCGAACAAACGCTGATTTCCCATCTGCAAGCGATCATCAAGACGAATATCGAGCAGGAAGCCGCCTATGAGATGATCACCAAGTCCCGGCTCTACATGATGCTCGCCCTGATGCTCGCCGATCGCAAGCCCACCTCAGCACCATCGCGCAGCGAGGCGCTGCGGATCGAGCGACTGAAACAAGTGCTGTCATACATCCATCGTCACTATCAGGAACCGATCCGGATCAAGGATCTCGCTGAGGAATTGAATATGAGCGAGGAGCATTTTTGCCGTTTCTTTAAGAAGATGATGAAACGCAGCGCAGTGTCTTATATCAACGAGTACCGCATGCAGCAGGCGAAGATGCTGCTGACGGAGACGGACAGCAAGATTCTTGATGTCGCTCTGCAGGTAGGATTCGACAATCTGAGCTATTTTATAACGGTATTTAAACAACATCACGGCATAACCCCATCGCAATACCGTAAGCTCCACGCTTAATCACTACATGCAGCATCACTCAACCTGCGCTAATCCTGTACATGCGCTGATCCTGCACCTGCGCTGATTTCGCACCTGTACTGAATCTGCACCTGCGCTGATCCTGCATCCCATCCGCTTAGCTCTGCGGTGTTTTTTTTGTTTTTTTTTTTCGATTCCCAAAACAATTCAAATGCTGTTCACGTTATAATGAGTAGAGATAGATTCATGAAAGCTTAACATGTTGGAGGCTCTTATGTGTTCTTCTATGATCCGATATATCCTGCAGCCTTGGTTCCTGATGTTGATTCTTATATGGAGCAAGATCGCCTATACCAGACACATCATCGTGGGAGGAAGCGTATGGGAGTCTCTCTATATCGAAACTCCCGTGCTCGTCGTCATGATCGTCTTGATCGAGTGGATCTGGCAGACGAAGCCCCGCGCTCGCTTCATCGTATATGTTCTGATCAATGGTCTATTGTCGTTTGTTTTTTTTGCATTGATTGTCTACTATCGGTATTTCAATACTCTGGCCACCTATACTTCACTGTTTGACCTGGGTCAAGCCGGTGATGTCACCGCCAGCATCGCCTCATTGATCCAGCCGCAATATTACTTGCTGTTCGCAGATATCCCTCTATTGATAGCAGCAGCGATGTCCTGGCTCATCCTTCGCAAGCGGCGGCGTACCGAAGGCCGTCTGCCGGCGCTGCCCGTCCGCAATCGCTATGGTTTCGCCTGTGTTCTGGCTGCCATGACGATCGCCTTGCTGAATGTGCTGCAAGCTATCGGCGGCGGTACGGTGAACGAACTGGTTAAAGCGAAGGACATGGGATTGATCACCTATCAAGCCTATGCGGTATATGCTGATGCGAAGCGGATGCTGAACAAGGATCAGCAGACGATCTCGCCGGAGGCGATCCGCCGCGTGAAGGGCATCAAGCTGGCTGAGGACCCGGCATGGCACGGCATCGCTGAAGGCAAGGATGTCTATGTCGTACAATTGGAATCCTTCCACGATTGGGTAATCGGACTGGAAGTGGGAGGACAAGAGGTCACCCCGAATCTAAACCGCTTGCTGGACGAGAGTTTCTACTTCGACCGCATCTATCAGCAGATCGGTAAGGGCAATACCTCTGATGCTGAGTTCGTGATGAATACCTCCCTGTACCCGACCGGAATCATGCCGATGTCCAGACAAACGGCGGGGATGATCGTGCCGTCTCTGCCGCGGTATCTCAAGCCTTACGGCTACGAGTCGGTGACGATGCACACGAATCAGGTGAAGTTCTGGGACCGCAACTTGATGTATCAAGCGCTGGGATTCGACGCTTATTACGATAAGGAATTCTTCGGTGAGGAGGATTACCTTCACTTCGGAGCTTCCGATGAGGTGTTGTTCCGCAGGTCGATAGAGGTATTCTTGGAGATCAAGGAGCGGGGCAAGCCCATCTATGCGAATCTGATCACGATGTCGAGTCACAATCCCTTCGAGTTGCCGGACGAGAAACGGATGCTGGAGCTTCCGGACCATCTAGCGGGGACGTTCCTCGGCAACTATCTCGAGTCCGTACACTATGCCGATTACGCCTTCGGGATCTGGATCGATGAACTGAAGGCGCACGGCCTGTGGGAGGATGCGATGCTGGTCATCTACGGGGACCACTTTGGGGTGTCGGATACTGCAGCGGAAGAAGACCTGGAAGCTGCTGCGGAATTGCTCTCCGTCGGATATTATTCCAAGGAGCAGATGTTTAACGTCCCCCTCATCATCCGCGTGCCCGGTCTGGAAGAAGGCGTCGTTCGGCATAATATGGGCGGACAGATCGATATCCTGCCGACGATCATGAATCTCCTCGGCATCCGCTATGATGATCTGGTCATCTTCGGGCAGGATCTGTTGAACCATGAGCGGAATCTGATCGGCCAGCGCACCTATCTGCCCTCCGGCAGTTTCATCAATGAAGAAGTCATCTTCATCCCGGGAGCAGGCCTGGAGGACGGCTGGATGGTGCCCCTGGAGGATCCGCTGATGGAGACCAAGAGCCCGCTCCATTATAGGGACGATTACCATCGCGCCCTCAGGCTGCTGAGCATGTCCGATGCCTATATCGCCTCGCTGCCGATGCAGGAAGCGGTGCCCGTAATGGCAGCGACGGAGGAATGATGTTGAGACGGCAAAGATGATCATCTCACTGGCCGATCCAGCATCACCACAGCTGAGTCGACAGTTTTTGTCGTCTCAGCTGGCGCGAAGATCGGTTCTATGGGTGAGACAACAATTACTGTCTTCTGAGGATGCGCATTGCACAAGCGGAGTGCAAATCGACATTCGTATCGTCAGATATATCGCCTCAGCACCCGCAGGCTCAGAAACAGCACTTAAATCAACAGAAACTGCCTTTTCAGCGCACGTAAATACAAATAAGCGCAACTGAGAAGGCAGTTTCTGTTGTTTCAGAACCAATCCTTATTGCTCCTGCTGGATCCGCTGCATAAACTCCTCCATCGCACTGTAACCTTGCTGACGCAGGTACCAATTGTTCGCCGCCGCCTCGATCAATCCGGCGACATCCCGGCCCGGCTGCAGCTGGATCTCGATATGAGGAACCTTCACATCCATGTATTCAACGGTTTTCTCTACCCAATCCAGTTCATTGTTGAGCTCGTCTTCCCGCCACTGGGTCAGCTCGATATCCAGGGAGATGCGCGTCTCATCCTGAAAGGCCTTCCTCCCGTACAGACGGCTGACATTGATCAAACCGATGCTGCGCAGGGCGAGGAATTCGCGGTTCGTATTGTTGTGCGTGCCCAAGAGCGTCGTCGGACTAAGCTTCTTCAGCACGACCATGTCGTCGGCAACAAGACGGTGTCCCCTGCGGATCAGGGTATGTGCCGTTTCGCTTTTGCCGACGCCGGATTTGCCCCGCAGCAGGATGCCGATGCCGGACACATTCACGCATACGCCATGCACGGCGATCTCCGGTGCCAAGGCTTTCATCAGATACGCATCCAGCCTCGCGATGAACTCCGTCGTCGTCTCGGCCGTGCGAAGCAGCGGGATCTGCTCTTGATCGCAGTATTTCATCAGATATTTGAGACCTTCTTGGTTAGCCGTTACGATGAAGCATGGCGGGTGGTATTTGACGATGTTTCCTATATGTAGATTGCGCTCTTCTTCGGTCTGTCTGTGCAGATAGGTGATCTCCTTGCGGCCGAGCACCTGCACGCGTTCCATCGGGAAGAAATCGAAGTAACCGACGAACTCGAGACCCGGACGATGCGCTCTGGCTTTCGTGATCTTACGGTCCAGCTGATTCTCACCAGCCAGCACTTCCAACCGAAACTGTCTCACTAAGTCGCTTACAGTAATCGACTTCATGCTAATATCTCCTCTATCCTCATCTAGTTTAATCCTTTATAATAACATACATATGATTCCTAAGTTAATTGTACACAGCGCCTCCCTTTCCTTCAACGACATTTCACATTCTTGGCAGCTATGATGTTCTTATAAGCAGCATACCCTCCTTGTCCTGAATCATATAATAAACTGGCGCTTTCCGTTCAAAAGCAGAAGCCGGCGCGTGATCCCGGGCATCATGAATCGATCTATCGAGCATACATCCTCCTATGATGCATGAGCCTGATCCATGAGTCAGATCCATACGCCGCCGGCCGAGCCCTTCTTAACCACAACGTACAGGAGGTGTTCGCTGTGACTTATTGTCCAACATGGACGTACCATGGGATTACCAATGAAGTTTTTCAGAAACTGCAGGATTTGGGACGAGATCAGGGATTTGCGATTCCGAAGACACCGTCGGGCGGATTTACCGTGCAGGCCGCCGGAATGAAGATTCACTTTCGCTATGCCTGGAACAAAAGCAGTCGTTCTTTACAGCTGACCTGCACATCCCGCCCCCCGCTCCTCGGCTGTTCAGCCATCAAATCGATCGCAGACCAGATCGTGCGCCAAAGCGGCGGCAACCCCGCTTAAACCAGGGCAGCCAAGCCGACCTACAGAACGCTTATTGCCTATTGCCGCCCGCTTCTCTCCTGTGCCGAGATGCCGAGTCAGCAAATCGATTCTGGGGCAGTTGGCTGTCAGGGGAAGCTATCAGCGCCCAGCTTCCCAGGCTTCCCAGGCTCCACCGACTTATTCAGCTTGCTCAGCTTATTCCGCTCACCCGACACCCTCAGACACTTCAGGCTCCCTATATCTTACCCTTCATCTCCTGCATCGAGGCTAACATATCCAGCATCTGCATCCGCAGCCCTTCATGCAGGGAGGTCCGCGGGCGATAACCGAGGAACCGTTCCGCCTTGCTGATATCTGCCCACGTATGGCGCGGTTCGCCCTGCGCCCTGGGCCGCCATTCGATCTTTGCTTTGCGGCCGAAGAGTTCCTCCAAGATGGCGACGGCTTCCCGCACAGAAGCGCGCTGCCTGCCGCCGATGTTCATCGTTTCACCGATGATCCCCGGCGCGTACGCAGCGGCCGCAATCGCCTCTACCCCGTCGCCGATGTACGTGAAGTCCCGCGTCTGCAGACCGTCCCCATGGATCGTAATCGGACAGTCATCGATGAAGCTGCGGATGAAGCGATGAAAGGCCATATCCGGCCGCTGACGCGGTCCATACACGGTAAAGAAGCGCAGGATGATCACGGGCACATCGTGATTATGCTCATACACCCGGCACAAGTATTCACCCGTCAGTTTCGTCACCCCATAGGGGGATAACGGCGCTGGGGTTCGATCCTCAGTCACAGCTCCCAACTGTTCTCCATAGATCGAAGAAGTGGACGCATAGATGAAGCGCTTGAGCGGCACCGCTGCAACGGCTTCCAAGAGCCGCTGTGTCGCTTCGATATTATAGACGCTGTATCGATGAAAGTCGCTTCCCCAACTGGTGCGCACCCCCGGCATGCCGGCCAGATGGAAGACCGTGTCCACGCCTTCCAATAATTCATGCAAAGGCAGATCCATCAGATTCCCTTCGATCAAGCGGAACCGAGGATGAGTGGTTAACAAGCGCAGGTTATAAGCAGCAATCCGCGGTTTCAGCAGGGCATCGACCCCGATCACATCATTCCCATCCGCTAACAACCGCTCGCAAAGATGGGAGCCGATGAAGCCGGCCGCCCCCGTGACCAAGATCCTCATACTTGACTGTTCATCCTCTCCGGGTGATGTTCGCTGCAAGAGACGTCAGGCCCGATCGATTCCGCATTCGTCCCGATTCCCCAGTATTCATAGCCCAGCTCCCGCAAGCGCCGGCCGCTCAGCATATTCTTCCCGTCGAAGATGATCGGCCGGTGCATCTTCGCTTTCAGCTTCGCCCAATCCGCTCCGGCATACTGATCCCAATCGGCTGCGATGATCACAGCATCCGCATCATACAGCGCGCCTTCCATCGTCTCAAATTGCTTCACCCGCGTCCTAGGATAAATCTCCGGCAAGCGGGCTAATGGATCGTGAGCTTGCACATAGGCATGCCTCCGGAGAAGCTCATCGATTATCGCTAGAGAAGGCGATTCGCGCAGATCATCGGTGTCCTTTTTGAAAGACAGGCCGAGCACGGCCACCGTCTTGTTCTCGAAACCTCCAATCGCTGGTTCCCAGAGATCGATTGCATACCGTACCTGAGTGCGATTGACCTCGTGAGCCTGTTCAACGATCGTCAACTTCGTCCCATGGCGATGCGCCTCATGGATCAAAGCTTGGATGTCCTTGGGAAAACAAGAACCGCCGAAGCCGATACCCGCATGCAGGAACCGCCTGCCAATCCGGCTGTCCAGTCCCATTCCCGCCGCCACATCCCTTACATCGACGCCGATGCGGTCGCATAACCTCGCCAATTCATTGATGTAGGAGATCTTCACAGCAAGATATGCATTAGATGCATACTTGATCAGCTCCGCCGTACGCGGCGAACACAGCACCATCGGACAGGAGATGCCCTTGTACAACCGCTGTACTTTACGAGCAGCCTCAGGCTGATGACTGCCGATGACGATCCGTTCAGGGTGAAAAGCGTCATAGAGCGCCCTTCCTTCGCGCAGGAATTCCGGATTGGATACAACATCAAAGGATATATTCGATGGTTGAGCTCCGGCAATCCAGGCAGCCACCTTCTCATTCGTCCCCACCGGCACCGTGCTTTTGATGACGACGAGTTTGTCGTCTTGCATGTATCTGCCGATACTTACCGCAGCTTGCTCGATATATTGTAAATCCGCACTGCCGTCTTCCTTCGCAGGCGTTCCAACACAGATGAAGATAGTCTCACATTCGGAGATCGCTTTTTGGAGATCCGATGTAAATCGAATCCTGCCGGTCTCTCCATGTTCTTTCAACTTGTCGCTGAGACCGGGTTCATAGAAAGGAAGGCTTCCTCTGGCTAAGGCTGACAGTCTTTCTTCATTCGGATCATAGCCGATGACATTCCAGCCCAAATCTGCAAACACAAGTCCAGTCGTTGCACCGACATATCCCAAGCCCATGATTAGGATCTTCATCTCCTACCCCCCTCCTTCGAATGTTAATCTACTGTATGAATATCTTCTAAGGACTGGCAGGGGTAAGTAACCAAGGAATTGTAAAATGTGTTTAAGCAATGTAAATCCCGTGTAAAATCACAGGCGCAGGCTTGAGCAAATATCAAGTAAATATTAGACAATCTTTTTCCCTCGTTCGTCCATACCAAGCCGCAGCCTGATGAATAACATGCAGAGACAAAACCTATTACCCACATGAAAGGGATGAGTGAATCTTGGCAAGAGAGGATATCATCAGGGAACTGCTTAACGAGCGGGATGACGTCGTTGAACTGCAGGTACAATACACGAACGGCGAGGTGGAAGACTATAACCTTCTGCAAAGCAGTGCAGAATCCGTTCTTGACGACATCGAATGGGAGCGCGTAAAGGAAATCGAACTGGAATACGCCACCGGGGAAGAGCGTGAAGTGGACTTCGAAGAGCTTGAAGACAGCGATGACGATGATGACGACGAGGATAACATTGATGACGAAGATGAGGACGATGATGACGACGAGGATAACGATGTCGTTTTTGCCGAAGATGAAGATGAAGATGATGATGAGGACGATGAAGACGATGAAGACGATGAAGACGACGAGGATGTTTAAGTAAAAAGCTCCATAAAAACAACCCGCCTCGGTTAATGCCTGAATCGATCGCGGCGGGTTGTTTTGTTCTATCTATAATGTCTGTTCCCATACGCCGAGGATCTCCGAAGCCACCCGCTGCCATGTGAAATGCTGTTCCACCATGCGGCGTCCATTCAAACCCATCTGTCTGGCACGATTGAGATCCGACAGCAGTTCATTCAAGGCCTGCGCATATTCCAGCGGATCCTCCGGATTCTGGATGAGCAGCCCGTTCTCGCCGGTAACAATCTCAGGATTGCCGCCGCGCGCCGTGGTGATGAAGGGAAGCCCCGAAGCCATGGCTTCGTAATGCACTCTGGCCAAGGGCTCGTTCCAGATCGAGGTGCAGACGAAGACATCGGCCGCATTGAACCATTGATACACTTCCTGTGCCGGGATGAAACCCGTATTGATCACCGGAATCGGTGAGCGAGCAGCAAGAGCCCGCAGATAAGCGATATAATCGCTCACCCGGTCATCGCTGTACCAGGCCCCGCCGACGATGACGAGGCTCGCATCCTGATGCCGCAGATGATTCATCGCCCGTATAAGGACGTGCGGCCCTTTATTGCGCGACAATCGTCCCACGAAGAGGATCACCTTCCGCGAACTGAGTTGATGCTGCTGCCGCACCTGCTCGCGCACTTGCCTGGCTGCTTCTGATTCCATCCAGGGCGCATATCTGCTCAGATCAACACCGGAATAAATCGTACGAACCTTTCCTTGTGCCTGCGGAAACAAGGTGCTGATCCGCTGGCCGACATAGTTGCTGATGGTGATGATCCGCTCCGTCTGTTCGAGCGCCGCGGTCGCTTCCTGCCTGTCGATCTTATTCCACTCGAACATATCATTGTGCATGCTGAGGATGATCCTCGCAGCCGGCCTCATCTGCCGCACCGGCAGGACAAGCCTCGGCCGGTTAAAGATATGAATAATATCATATTGTTCCTGCGTGCTTTGCAGATACTGAACAACGTTCGCAGCATAGATCTCGAAGATCCCGTCCGAGGGAACGCGCACATACCTCACGCCCCCCGCCTGCTCCGTGTCCGGCAGATCCGGGTCGGTTCTGGAGAGGATGGTAAGCTGATGATGTTGAGCCAGCATGCCGGAAACGCCGTCAATATACGTTTGGATCGCGCCGCCGCGGATATTCGGCACCGGCAGTTTCTCCGTACAGATCATGAGAATATTCATGTTAAGCCGCCTTTCTCCTTTACTTTCTAAACACAGTTACGCTGATATCGAGGCCGCCCGGCGGACGCGCAGTCTCCTCGGTCTTTCCATCTGTCTCCGTAAGGACGAAACTGAGGTCGTTCTGCGAACCATTTCCGACCGCCGGCGGCGAACGGGGACGCGAAGCACGCCCTGGCGATGCCGCTTAGCCCTTGGTTGTCGTCTGGCAGTCGAATGCCTCCGTTGCCTTCGTCCTCCAGACGCTCTCATGCGGCTTCTGGCCTGTGATCTTGCACCGCTCTGAGAGGAAGCGCCGGCTGTTCGCTTGGTCCGCGTATTCGAGCCTGTGCGGCGCCGACTGCTTGTGCCGGTGCGGGCAGCGGTTCGTCTCGAACGCGATGCCGCCATCGTCCCTCTGCGTCCGGTGCTTGATATACGTTTTCTTCCCGCTCGTCTCGGCCTGCGGCTGCGAACCGATCGAAGCGGCAGCGCCGCTTCAGCAGCCACCAAGGGCGGAGCGGGCATCGGGATCGTAAGCGGCGCCTCATGAACCGCTTCTTGCAGCATAACGGGTTCTGGTTCTGCCGGCTGCGACAGCGGCACTTCATCCACAGGCAAGCTCGCAAGTTCGCTCCAAGCCGCAGCCTGCGGCAGTGTAATCGGCATCATCAGCGGAGGTGCCTCCTCCACAGACGGATAATCCCCGGATGGGTAGAGCTCCATATCTTTCCGCAGCTCGTTCAACACATCCCATTTGTTCATCTCCACGTTCTGCATCACTTGCAAGATCGGTTCGAGCTCCGTCGGGATGAAGAGCTCCGGTTCATAGACGACTTCTTTGACATGTTTATAGAACTCATTCGGGAAAGCCATATCGATCCAGAGCAGTTCAAAGATCTCGCGATCGATGGGATTGCCTTCGCTATAAGCGGCGATCATCGACCGGATCCACTCCAGATCCCAGCCGCCGTTGTCAACCATGGTACTTGTGATGAGCTTGCGCAGATCGCGGATCGGGAGATCATAAGCCACCCCGTCCAAATCGATGATCCAGATCCCGCCCGGCCCCATCTGTCCATTGGACCAGCCGTAATCCTGATGCGCTAATCCCCAGTAAGGCTCCCCCTTCGCGATCATCCGCTCATAAGCGGAATCGCGAAACATCATATAGTAATCCTGTGCCTCTGCTTTCACCTGCGGCAGCATGGAGAGAAGCCGATTCGAGGCGGGATATTCCGCATAGGTTTCCGCGATATCTTCGAACCACTGGAGCTTCGCCATGATTTTCTCATAGTGCTTCGACCAGCGATACAGCCTCGAGGCCTTGATCGCGCCGAAGGGCGGCTCATACCCCCGCGACAACCGGTGGAATTCGCCAAGCCCGCGGCACAGTTCCTGGACACCTGCGATATCGACTTTGGATACGGGTTCGAGGGGTTCGATCCATTCCGTGACGATCCAGGATTTTCCCCCGGCATTGACATACTGCTCGCCGCT
The DNA here is from genome assembly GCF_015472005.1 of Insulibacter thermoxylanivorax. Lineage (NCBI taxonomy): Bacteria > Bacillati > Bacillota > Bacilli > Caryophanales > Paenibacillaceae > Insulibacter > Insulibacter thermoxylanivorax. The sequence goes on from NZ_BMAQ01000003.1 coordinate 121,945, forward strand.
TCTCGTCTCGATCAATGACGGCACCCGCGCTCCTTGTTTTACAAGGTAATCCTGCGCTGCGATGCTGAAGAGACTGCGGTTTGGCTCTCGGTGCAGCACCTTGATGCTGCGCGGTCCCTGATCCGTCATGATGCGCCATATGGCTCCGCCTTTGTCCGGCTTCGCGGTGATCAGGGTCATCTCCGAGACGCTCATCTCATATCGAGTCATCACTTGCCTGGCCAGCGCCTCCAATTCCGGCGGCACGTACTGATCATGCACGCTTCCGTCAGGCGATTGCGTCATCGCCAGATGATCCCACGGTTCTATGATGTAACCGTTCGTGTCGATAACCTCACTCACGATGAATTCCTCCTGACTAGAATCGATTGTTCAACTTCTTCCTCACGCGCCGCGATGATCGCGGCTGTGACTGTTTTCGGGTTAAGCCTTCATACAGCTGCACGGTCTCCCTGGCGATGCCGTCGATGGCATAGCTGCGCTGTACCATGCTTAGATTCGCCGCTGTCAGTGCATCGAGGTCATCCCTGGACATGAGGATCACCTCCCTCATGTCGCGCATCAGCCCTTTCCGCGTCAAACGCCGATGGGCATCATGATCGCCGAACCACGTCTGCCAAGCTTCTGACCAGCGGTCCGTCCGCACGATCCCCGCATATCCCCTGCTCCCTGCAGCGATCACAGGCCGGCAGCAAGCCATTCCCTCCAGGGCGACCCTGCCCGTGCCGATGACCAGGTCGCTGGCAGCATAATAAGTATGAATATTCGTCACCTCTCCGTAATAATGGATATAAGCTGCTCCGAACAGGTCATTGTGTGCGGCAGCCAACCGTTTGATACGTCGATCATCCTTACCTGCGCCGATGATCACCAGATGCCAATCCTTTAAGCCGCACATGCGCAAAGCTGACAGAGCATGGATGATCTCCTCGCATACGGCGGCTTTCTCCCAAGACAGCCTGCTCGCATACAGGATCACCTTCGCCTGCTCCGGCAGCTGCAATTGCCTGCGGATATAAGTGCGGTATGGTGAAGCAGGATCGCGATAAGCCCGGTATTCTTCTGCTGTGATGCCATTGGCGATCAGGGTGCTCGAGATGCCGCGGCTTCGCAGGAACGCTTGCAGCGGCGGGCTCACGCTGATGAAAGTGCCGGTTTCAGCGATTCGGCGCAGGAATCCTTCATCGCAGTATACGCTGTGCTGGGTGAACACGAAGGGCACGTTCTTCCTTGCCGCAGCTTGGGATGCCGGATACCCGGAAGGATATTGGTGACCATGAACGAGATCGATGCGCTCCTGTTCGATGATCCACTCCAGCAGCCGCTGATGGCGTTCGCTGTTCTTGCTGTCGTATTCATGGTTATCCAGTACAAAGTCAATCTCATAACAGGGAATCCCCAGCGCAGCGAACCGGTCCAAGATTCGTCCCGGCTTGCCGGCCGCGACCACGCCAACCCCTCTTGTTAACAGCTGTTTGCTCAGCGCATAGACATGGGTCTCCGTACCGCCTATGTTGAATTGGTCCAACACCATGAGGACTTTGAGCGGTCTTACTGGACGCCGGCTGCTGACAGTTGATCTGCGTTTCCTGCTGCGGACGGGACGTTTCGTTCCACCGGCCACTTCATGCCACCTCCCATGGGTCCTTTCCTGTTATGCATATGACTCATCAGCGGATGACGATATGTACAAGAGTGGAGATTCTCGGTTTTTATCCGCAAAATGAGCGAATACCCTGTTGCTCCACGCTTGTACCGAATATAGTAAGATTAGTTGGCCTATTAACCGGGAGGCGTTCGACATGGACAGGATGGATGGGCTGGGGATTCATAAATCGATGATCGAGATGATCTGCAAACGTTTCGCGATCGAAGAAGAAGTGAGTGAGCAGAAGAAGCTGGGCGGGGCTTTCAATACCAATATCCGCATCGCCGCAGGCCGCAGCGAATATGTGCTGCGTATCTCCGGCGCCGCGGCATCAGAAGAGCAGTTAAGGGAGATCTACCGATTGCAGCAGCGACTCTCCGCGCAGGGCATCCCCGTACCGCTGCCGCACTTAGCCGAGAACGGGGAGCCTTGTATCCGAATAGATGAGAAGCTGATCCAAGTCCTGCCCTATATCGCCGGCGAACCATTCAGGGGCGGGGAATGTCAAGTGAGGTCCAGCGGCGCGATGCTTCGCAGATTCCACGAAGCCTTGGCAGGGGAAGGATGTCCGCTCAATCCGCCCGTCGACTTCCACCGCACTTATGACTATTGCCGGGAAGCGCTACAGCAGCTGGAAGACGTCGAGCGCATCTCCCGCTTCGGATTGACGGAAGCAGCACACGCGGCAGAACGGGTCTATGCGCGCTGGTCAGCAGCCGAGGGTAATCTACCGCAGACGATTCTGCACGGCGATTGGCATTTCTGGAATCAGCTTTATACCGATGATCAAGTAACGGCCGTACTAGATCTGGACTACATGCACAGTGGACCGCGCATCATGGATGTCGCCTATGCGATGTGGATCATCCACATCCTGCTGCCGAACCGGGCGGCAAGTTATCGCCGCGCTTTCTTGGCAGGATACGGCGCGCTGCATGAGGAGGAGATCGAGGTATTGCCGTATGCTGCGGCAAGAATCGCGCTGTTTTTCTTATGCCATGCAGCTTACAGTTCCAATCCAGCAAGAAAATGGCACAAACAATACGCCAACCAGATGCCTTTCATCAACTGGCTGCTTACCGCTGGCGGCCAAGAACTGCGTAAAGCCGCACAAGCGGTCAGATCGCAGCAGATTGGCCAAACGAACAACGTCCCGGCATCAGGTCGATTACCGGGACGGCATACAGCATCTATTCGATTCCCTGCGTCTATTCGATGGGCATCGGTTCTCGATCCGCTTACCCGCAGCCTTAAGTACGAGTAACTTTGACCTTCAGGATCCGTTTCCGATCCGCTTCTTCAACCTTGAACACCAGGCCCTCCCACTCGATCTCCGGTTTATCGTGCGGCTCTGGGAATCGCCCCAGCTGGCCGATGATAAATCCGCTCAAGGTATCATAATCTTCCGTCGGCAAGTCCACATCCAAGAATTCCTCCACGTCATCCAGGGGGATCATGCCGCGCATGTGGAACGTGTTGTCGTCGAGGATCAGAATATCTTTCTCCTCCACATCATATTCATCGAAGATATTGCCGACGATCTCCTCGATCAGATCCTCCATCGTGACGATCCCTGCTGTACCGCCGTATTCATCGATGACGACGGCCATGTGCTCTTTGCGCCTCTGCATCTCATGCATCAGCTTGTCGGTGCGCATCGATTCCGGCACGATGTACGGTTTGCGGATGATCTCCGCCAGATGGAATTGCCGCTGGTCACAATCCTGTATGTAAGCGATGAGCTCTTTCACATGGAGGATCCCGACGATATTGTCCAGGGTATCTTCATAGACTGGATAACGGGTATATTTGTCCTGATCGATGATCTTAAGGGCTTCCTCCAGTGATGCGGACTTCGGGATGGCCGCGATATGCGTGCGGTGGGTCATGATATCCTCTACGATCTTGTTATCGAAGTCGAAGATATTATCGATCATCATTTTCTCCGTCTCCTGGATCGTTCCCCGTTCCCTGCCGGCGTGTACCATCATACGAATCTCTTCTTCCGTCACTTCCTCATCGTCGGCATGCGGGTCGCCGCCCAGCAGTTTGACGAACAGATTCGTCGAGGCGGTGAGCAGATTCACGAAGGGAAGCGTAATGAAGGATAACCAGCGGAGCGGCCGTACTGCCGCCATCGCGATCGGCTCTGCCTTCTGCATGGCGAAGCGCTTCGGAACGAGTTCACCGAAGACGAGAGTGAAGTAGGACAGCAGCAAGGTGATGACGATCACCGACAGTGTTTCGAGCAGCCTGCGAGAGATCGGCACCCCCGCATCGTGGAGCACAGCCGCCAGTTTACCGGCGAAACTCTCCGCTGCGAAGGCGCTGGCTAAGAAGCCGGCCAGGGTAATCCCAATCTGAATCGTCGCCAGGAATTGACTCGGTTCCTGCAGCAGTCTGTACACCAGGGCGGCCCTCTTGTTTCCATCTTCAGCCATGAGTTTGATTTTGTTGTCATTGAGAGAGATCAAGGCCATCTCAGATGCAGCGAAGAAGGCGTTGGCGAAGATCAGGATGATGAGGATGATGATTTCCGTGATCATGACGATGCCTCCAAGGGGTTAGTCAAAATTACAGCAACATGTATAATGTGCCCAATTTATTCGTTGCCATGACCTCTAAGGCAAATATTTGCAGGAGAGAGGGGAATGAATGCAAAAAAGCATGGTAAAATCTTCACAACCCGTGATATTCTATAGGTAATCTTAGGGTAATCTTAATAATATTTCATTGAAAGGAGAGGTAAGGATGATAAGAGCACGAAAAGTATTCGCACTCATCGCATTCGTTATGTCATTCATGCTTGTCTTTACAGCCTGTGACCCTGTAAGCGGTGTCAACCTGAACCAAGTGATGAAGGCTTCCTTAGAGCAAACCTCCTACGAAGGCCGACTCCTCATGGGCATCGAATGGCAGCCCAGCGAACTGGAGATCTCGGATACTGCCCAGAAGTTTGCAACGGAGTTGGGCTTGCTGGCAGTGATGCCGAAGCTCGAGCTCGATCTGTATGAGGTCAGACAGCAAGATCTGCAGACGGCTTCGATGAAGGGGGATCTCAAGTTAGGCGACCTCGCGCTGCCGATCGCCATGTCCGTCTCCCCGTCGCTGATCGTCATAGAGATCGAGGGCATCGAGAGACCGCTCGTCATGGATGTACATAAGCCATACAACGATCTCTTCTTCGAGCTGGATTACGAACAGATCAATGAGGCTTCATTGGGACTGACCCTCGCCGCATATGAATACCTCATTCCGAACCTGCCGAATCCGAAGAAGATCGACATCTCGTCCGCTTCGATCGAACTCAACGGCAAACAAGAACAGGTGCGGAAGATTCATGCGGAGATCCCCGGCAGCGAAGTCCATGGACTGCTCGAGCAGCTGCTTAGCAGCCTGGCCGAGGATGAAGAAGGACTGAAGGAGTTCCTCAGCGAGGCTTATGATGCGCTCATGCCCTTCATCCTGGACGTGATCGAAGAGGCCGGAGCGCAATACGGATCTGACAGGGAACCGGATCCGATCGAGGAATTGGTCCTCGCTTATCTCAACAACAAAACCTTAGTCACCGAGTTCTTGTATACGACGATCACGCAAGGATACAACATCGCTCTGAATCGTCTGCCGGTGCTGACCGAGGATGAAGATTGGAACAACGTCTTCCATGACGACACCTATATGACCGTGGATCTGTATCTGAACCGCAATATGAACATCGTCCAATCCGATGTTGAGCTCCTGCTGGCGCCGGCCAATGCAGCAGGAAGCCTGCGGATCACCACTTCTACGCAGATCTGGAATATAAACGCCGATGTCGAAGCAGAACAGCTGGGCAGCACAAACGGCATCATGCTGGACAATCCGCTCGCTGGAGAAGAGATCCTGCAGGCGATCGATTGGCAGTCGCCGCTAGGTCAACTGCTGAGCGCCTTTGGTTTGAATCAGAAGACCGTCCTGCTCCCTGCTGATCAAGTCCATGCCGAGAACGGGGTCTCGTTCATGACCGCCTATCAGATCAGCCGGGAACTGGGCCTCGTGCTGGATCAATCGGCTGATCTGGAAACATCCGTGGTATTCACCGATCTCAGCAGTGAGATCAGAGTCGAGCTGCCGCTGAACCAAAATATCATCATCATCAATGGTACGGCGAAAGAGATTCCGAGCGGTGCCTTCCAACATGGCGTGCCCAGCTCGTTCTATACGTACGTGCCGATCCGCGCAGTTGCGGAAGCCTTCGGTTATGAAGTGGCATGGAATCCTAACCTGCAGATGATTGAATTGACAAAGCTCTATCGCTGATATGCTTGATTTCAAAAAAGGGGCTGCCCAGTAAGTCAATCATGATTGACTTACTGGACAGCCCCTCATTTTCGTCTCCGACTGAATCACAGGACCTGCTTGATATGTATGGAGTAATCTTTGCTTAGATCGACGTATTCGTCCTCGACTTGAACCAGCGGCCGGATCGGATCATGAGCATTGACCATCAAGATGATGCCTTGTCGATCATCGGTTAAGATCACTTGCTGCCCGATCAACGTATACATCAGCTTCTCGATGAAGATATTCGTGATCTTCGGATCGAGGGCGCCGTATGTATCGTCGCTCATCTGCAGCAGCACTTCATAGAAAGGCGATGGTTCACGGTACACCCGCTGCGAGGTCATCGCATGGAAGACATCAGCTACAGCGACGATCCTGCTGAACAGATCAATCTGGTCTCCCTTGATGCCATGCGGATATCCGCTGCCATCCAGGCGCTCATGGTGCTGCAAGGCTACCAAGGCCTGTCTGTGGTTGATCCCCGTCGTCTGCTTCAGGAGTTCATAACCGTAGATGGTATGTTCCTTCATCTCTTCGTACTCTTCGTCGGTCAGCTTATCGGGCTTATTCAAGATCTCCTCCGGGATCAGCATCTTGCCCACATCGTGCAACAGCGCTGCTGTTGTCAACTGCAGCAGCTCTTGCTTATCAAGGCCAAGCCAGCTGCCGAGCATGTTGGCGAATGTGCCGACTGCGATGTTATGCCGATACGTATAATCATCCTTCGCTTGAAGGGAGGTGAATAGATCGTATAATGTCGATTCCGAACAAGCCTCTTGAATGACCGGCAGCACATCCTGTCTAAGTTCAGCAAGCGGTACCTTCTTCGTCATTCGAATATCTTCAAAATAGGAACATGCCATCTTAACGGATTCATCAAGCTCTTGCTGAGTATTGAAAGTCAGCTTCTCATCGGGATCTGCCAGGTCGTCTTCGTTTAGATAGACGCCGTGATTGTACAGAATATCCAGATGTTCTTCGAGAATGATGACATGTCGCGGGATTAACAGGATCCCTCTATCATTGAAGATATCTCTTCTCGTCCTTTTGCCAATAGCATCAGCTAGTATCATATCTTTCAGTTGCCGCCTCCCTGCTAGATATGCCGTTGATCATAATGATGAAAACTTAAAAATCACGCTGCTTGTCCGTTTCTTCCCTTATAATGACTCTGCCGCGCAATGCGGACGGAGCAGTGCCGGCTCTGCTGATTCAGACTATAGTAAGATGACAGCGAGTTAATCTTTCCTACCAGGAGTAATAATTGGAATAACAGCGTTTACACCATCATACAAATTTACTCATCTTTCGTCAACAACCAGTCGTTATATTGACAAAAGATGAGGAGAAAATGATTTTAATTTCTATTAATTCTATTATTTGATTCCAAATTATCCGATCGCTGTTCTGCCTTCCGTGGACGAATCGGCTGAATTCGCTACTCCGCTGAATCAGTCGAATACTCGGACGATGTATCCTTGTTCAGCATCGCCATGAATTCTTCTCCGGTGATCGTTTCCTTCTCAAGCAGGTATTTGGCCAGTTCATGCATCTTGCCGCAGTGTTCCCGCAAGATCTGAAGGGCCTTCTGATGGGCGCTCTTGATGATCCCAAGCACCACCTCATCCACCTTAGCCGCTGTAACGGCAGATACCATCAAGGTCGTATCGCCGCCGAGGTAAGGATTGTTCACCGTTTCCAGTGCCATCATATCGAACTCTTCGCTCATCCCGAAGCGGGTGACCATCGCCCGCGCGATCTTGGTGGCTTGTTCGATATCGTTGGCCGCACCTGATGTGATCGTGTTGAATACGATCTCTTCCGCAGCCCGTCCTCCCATATAGGTGGTGATTTTGTCGAAGAGCTGCTCTTTGGACATCAGGACCTGATCGTCTTCTTCCACCTGCAAGGTATAGCCCAGCGCTCCCGATGTACGGGGGATGATCGTAATCTTATGCACCGGCGCCGCATGGGTTAATTTGGCAGCCACGAGGGCATGGCCGATCTCATGATAGGCGACGGTTAACTTATCCTTCATCGTAAGAACCGCATTCTTCCGTTGATAGCCGGCGATCACGACCTCTACCGATTCCTCCAGATCGCTCTGGGTAACCTGATTGCGCCCCAGCCGCACCGCCCTTAGGGCAGCTTCGTTGATGATATTCGCCAGGTCCGCTCCGGATGCCCCCGGTGTCGCCTTAGCGATGGCATGCAGGTCGATGTTATCCGCCATCTTCACCTTGCGTGCATGAACGCGCAAGATCGCTTCCCGGCCCCTTAAGTCAGGCAGTTCGACGGGCACACGGCGATCGAAGCGGCCCGGTCTTAGGAGTGCCTTATCCAGCGTCTCCGGTCTGTTCGTCGCAGCGAGGATGACGACTCCCTTATCCGCTTCGAAGCCGTCCATCTCCGTGAGCAGCTGGTTCAGAGTCTGCTCCCGCTCGTCGTTGCCGCCGATGGTAGCGGCTGCGGTACGGCTCTTACCGATCGTATCGATCTCATCGATAAAGACGATACAGGGCGCCTTCTCCTGTGCTTGTTTGAACAGATCGCGAACACGGGCTGCCCCCATCCCGACGAACATCTCGACGAATTCCGAACCGGAGATCGAGAAGAACGGCACCTTGGATTCACCTGCCACGGCTTTCGCCAGCAGGGTCTTCCCCGTTCCCGGCGGACCGACCAAGAGCACCCCCTTCGGAATCTTCGCACCGATCTCCGTATATCTCTTCGGATTATGCAGGAAGTCCACGACCTCCTGCAGCGCCTCTTTCGCTTCCTCCTGCCCCGCTACATCGCGGAAGGAGATCCCCGTCTGCGCCTCAACATAGACCTTCGCATTGCTCTTGCCGAAGGTCATCGCATTGTTGCCGCCGAACCGCTTGACCATCCGATTCATGAAGAACTGAGCGATGGCGATGAAGATGATGAGCGGCAGGATCCAGGTGAGGAGGAACGTGATGAGCGGGGAATTCTCCCGTGGAATGACGCTCGTAAAATGTACGTTCGCCTCATACAAGCGTTCGACGAGCTGCGGATCATCCATGCGGCCTGTCGTATAAAACTTCTCTCTCCCGGTTTCATCCAATGCCGAGAAAGTGATCTGCGTCTCCTGGACTTCGACTTTGTTCACCTTGCCGGATTCCACCCAAGCCAGGAATGTTCCGTAATCAACTTCGGCGATTTGCCGTTTCAGAATCGTCGGAATGAGAAAAGCATTCATCACAAGTACAATCGCGAAGGCGATGAGCAGATAATAGACGAGCTGTTTCTTCGGATCATGTTGTCCTTTCATCAGACGACCTCCGTCATGGGATAGTACATGAGCTTCTACTAATTAAATTATCACATAAATAATCGTTCACATAATGGAATTGCGCACATTCTAATCAGAACTGAAGCTCATTCCATCTGGTCATCTCATACGTTTATACGGTCATTCGGTTCTTTGATTGTGACATAAATCAACATTGTTCATGATTTTGTAAACTTTTTTGGGCAAAAAGTAATATTAAATTGGTTAAATAGTCGCTGTGATTGTGATATATTTGTGACAATAGGTTTCTTTGTTATAGTAATTAATTCCTAAACAAGGAGGGAGATACCATTTGCTTAATCTCATTAATCACATCATGAATACGTTCTTTAATAGTCTGGTTAAAAAATTGGTCGTCGGCATCCTGATCGTCTCAGTCACCACATATGGGACCAGCGCATTTTTTATCTTCGTCCTCAAACCGTTCCTGGCCCCGCAGCTCGAAGATTGGATCTACATCCTAGGAGTCTTGACCTTGGGGATTATGTGGACGTGTTTCTTGGGATGGATCGCAGCGAAGCTCATCATTCTCCCCTTGACGAGGCTGACGAGAGCAGTGAACACGATGGCTTCCGGCGATCTGCAAGTACAGATCCCCAACTATCCTTGGAAGGATGAGATCGGATCGTTGAACGCTTCCTTTCAAGTCCTATTGGATAATTGGCGGCGCATGATTGCTGATGTTTCTGAAAGCGCTGCAATTACCGAGCAAAGCGTTGCAGCGTTGAATGAGGCTATTACGCAAGCCACGGACCAAATCGAAACGGTATCCACGACGATTGAACGCATGTCGGATGCAGCAGCCGACCAGTCCAATTCGGCCAAGGAACTGCTGGACACGGCTGAGTTATCGAACGAAACATCGAGCCGCATGAATGAACAAGCGCAGCATGCACTGCAGATCTCTTCATCCATGGTGGACACCATTCGCGAGAGCACGGAGCTGTTCCGTTCCATCGTTGACAGCATGCAGCATATTACTGAGACCAGCGAGCAGACGTTACAGTTCGTCCATGCACTGGAACACCAGGCTCAAGAGATCAGCAATATCTCTCAAATGGTGCGCGAAATTGCAAATCAAACCCACATGCTGGCGCTGAACGCCTCGATCGAAGCCGCCCATGCCGGTGAACATGGACAGGGGTTCTCCGTTGTTGCCATGCAGATTCGCAAACTGGCTGCGGACAGCGGTTCGGCAGCTGAGCAGATCAATGAACTGGTTAATATGATGCAGAAGCAGGCGCTCACTGTGGTTGCTGAATCCGATCGGCAGGTCGATCTGATCCGCCGGGAGACAGAAGCCGGGGAATCCGCGAGACAAGTGCTTGTGAAGATCGACACCTCCGTTCATGAGACAGAAAACGCCTTGCAGCAGATCGTGCAGGGAATCCGCCTGCAGACGGAGCATATCCAGAAGACATACGAACAAGCCCGCCGCATCGCTGATACAGCGAAGGCGCTCTCTGAGGACAGCGTGAATATCGCCGGCGCTGCACAGGGGCAAACCGGCGTTATGCAAGAAATTACCGCCTCCTCCGAGATGCTGCGGGAGGAAGCGGCTAATCTCAAGCAAAAAACCGTTGTATTTAAATTATGATAAAACGATTGATAAGATATGCTGTGCTCATCCCAAAGAAGCGGACCGGAAGCGGCTTAAAAAAGCCTGCAGCCGGCCGCTTTGCGGTTGATGGAAGATCTGCAGCGGCGGCCCTTGTTCGACGATCGTGCCGCCGTCAATGAAGATCACCCGATCGGCGACATCCCTTGCGAAGTCCATCTCCTGGGGTGATCTTCCCCGTCTCGCGTGCTCTAGCCATCTTGTGATCATTCATTCGCCTGGATTACCTGGTGGTGATAGAGCGGCTGCGGTAGAAGAGGGAGCCGAGGATGAAGGCTGCCGCACCCCAGAGGGTGATCACGCCGATGCTGAACCAGAACGAACCCGTTAATATGCCGGTGTTGTAGACCATGCTGTCGCGGATCCCGTTAACGAAATAGGTGAGCGGAAGGATATTGGATAAGGGCTGCAGCCAGCTCGGCATCGTCTCGACAGCGAAGAAGATGCCGCTTAAGAACATCATCAAGAAGTTTAGGATATTCGCCATAGCCATATAGGCTTCCGACGTCTTGCTGATCGAAGAGAAGAAATAGCCCATCGCATTAAATGACAGAACCCCAACTAAGAAGATGACCAACAGGCTGATCAGATCGATATGCAGCGACGCGCCGAAGATATAGACGCCGATCAGCGAGAGAAGCACGATCTGGATGACGGCGAACACCAGCCGCATGATCATATCGCTGAAGCCGAACAAACCCATCTTCGCCGGCGTCATGCGGAGGCGCTTGAGCAGGCCTCTGCGGCGCATCTCCACCATATCCACCATGCCGAAGAGCCCGCTCTGTGCGATGGCAAGGGCGATCATTCCCGTCATGATGAAATCTTGCGCCTTCAGATCATCGCTGCCAGCTGATACGGACTCGATCTTCAGCCCATAGGCCGGCGCCGCTCCTGACACGATGAGATTTGTCTGCTGCACCACCTGGCTCAATATTCCTCTGACCGTCATCGCAGCGGCATTGGTTTCCTTTTCTTTGTTCACGATCAGCGTCAGCTCATCCCCGTCTTCAGCATCCGGCAGCAGGATCGCCGCGGCGACTTCACCATCTATAACCAGAGCCTCAGCTTCTTCCCGTGAGGCTGGGCTGTCTTCCGTTAATTCCAGAACCGGGATGTGTTTGATCTGTTCGAGTATGATGACCGCAGCCTCCGTTGGCTGTTCGGAGACAACGGCGACTTTCACTTGGAAATCATCCTCCGAACCGCCGCTGAAGATGACCATGAAGATTACCATCAGGATGACCGGGAAGAAGATCCCCCAGAACCAAGCCTGCAGTTCGCGGAAGCTCAACCTCCACTGGGCCAGGAACATCATCTTTAACTGTTTCATCATCGCGTTTAATCCCTCCATTCCTTACCCGTATAAGAGATGAAGACATCTTCTAAGCTCATCTCACGGATCGATACCTGATCTACTCGATACCCCTGTTCCTTCGTATATCCGAAGATGCTGTGCAGCGCATCTTCCGGCTGGATCGTCCACAGCAGCAAATCGCGGCCCGAGCGTTCGATTCGTACAACCGACGGCAGGCTTCGCGCATACTGCTCGGCATCTTCCGCTGCGAATTCCCCGTCGATAAACGACAGCTTGACTTCCCGCTCCTTCGTTAGATTGTTGATCAAGGCAGCCGGTGAATCCATGGCGATGACTTTGCCCTGATCGACGATGCACACGCGATCGCTCAGCTTCTCGGCCTCATCCATGTAGTGAGTGGTAAGAATCGTCGTCTTGCCGATCTCCTTCAGCTGCAGCACGATGTCCCAGATATTGCGTCTGGCTTGCGGATCGAGGCCTGTCGTCGGTTCATCGAGGAACAGCATCTGCGGATCACCGATCATCGCAAGACCGATGGCCAGCCGCTGGCGCTGTCCGCCTGACAGGTGCTTCACTTTCTTATTGCGATGCTCAGTGAGATTCACCATATCCAGAATCTCCAGCGTGGACATCGGATTACTGTAGAAGCTGGCGAAGAGATCCAGATGTTCCTTCGGCGTCAGCAGATCGAACATCGCTTCCGTCTGCGGCTGAATGCCGATCATCATCTTGATCTTGTCAGCATCCTTCTCCCAGTTCATACCGCCGAAGGAGATGCTGCCTCCATCGGGTTTGATCAGCCCTTCGATCATCTCCAAGGTTGTCGTCTTGCCGGCGCCGTTGGGACCGATGATGGTGAACACTTCACCGGCTTCCACAGCAAAGCTGATATCCGCAACAGCTTGCACGCTGCCGAAGGATTTGCGCAGATTCTGCACGGTTAATACAGCCATAATCTCAATCTCCCTTCCATCATTGATCTTCATCTGGTCTGATGTCTTATGCTCGCGACTCATAGAGTTATCTCATTGTAGTAGAACATCTCGGAATTAAGAACCCTTTGGCAGGTAAAATTTTGATGTTCACAATCCCAACACCATCCTATTACGTTTCCACCTTCTCGCAAACATGCCCCAGTCGGGTTTGATCCCCGACTTTGGTCTAGGTTCGGACGGATGGGTATGATCGACGGGGACGACCTGCAGGCAGACAAGGCGCTGCCGCCTATCTGGATCTGCTCTATATGAACATGCAGACGAGGAGATAAGTGCTTGAGACGGCAGGACGAGAGCTGGCAGCAAACGGGCTGTGAGTGTGTGAAACGTCAGATATAGATTTAGTATAAAAAGTGGACACTCTCTAAGAAGTAGTGGATAATGTAATCATACTATTTGGAGGGTTCCACAATGACCAAAACTCGTTACAATGAGGACTTCAAAAAACAAGCTGTCAAGTACATTCAAGATCAAACCAAAACGCTGCCTGAGATCTCAGATGAGCTTCAAATTCCTATCGGTACTCTGCGGCAGTGGGCAGCTAAGTACCGCAGGTTTGACGATGTGCCAAGCGCCGAACGTGTACGTCAGTTAGAGCAGGAACTCAAAGAAAAAGAACGGCTGCTTACATCAAAAAACCGAGAAATTGAAAACCTCAAAGAAGAACTCACGATTGTAAAAAAAGCTGTGCACATCTTCAGCAAACCAAGGAATTAAGGTTCCAGTTCATCGAGCAGCATCGCTCCGAGCACTCGGTGTAGAAGATGTGCAAGGTTCTTGAAGTATCCCGGAGCGGTTATTATAAATGGCGGTCGGCAGAACCAAGTGAAACAGAACGAAAACGCAAGGAAATCAAGGAACGAATCGTCTATCACTTTTATGACAATGAGCAGCGATACGGAAGTCCGAAGATCACCCAGAAGCTCCTTTCAGAAGGATACAGCATTGTGGAACGCACGGTCAGCAAATACATGCAGGAGTTAAATCTTCGTTCTTGTGTATCAACATCTACCCATACAGGTAAATAAAGGGTTTAACCAATCCCGGACGATATAAGACATTCTGATTAATCATCGTTGGCTCTGGAACAGCGCTTGGATCAGCGGTTCTTTCTTCTTGGAAAGCTCCGCTCATAACCGTCGATCCGTTAAAGGTCAAGCTGTCATTCTTCACACGAACCTTCCCGATTCTCGATTCTTTTTTTGAACCGGCACACTATACGTTACCTTGCCGGTCTTCTCTTGGAACATATACTTGAGTAAATAATTAAGTCCAAAAGCGTTTGCATATAAAGATTCGCTTGTTGGAATGCCTTGCAATACATCAAATCTTTCATTCCCTCTGCTGTCGGCTCTAATAACGCCGTAAGCATTGGGATTAAGGACCTCCGATGCAAGAGATCTACCGTTGGACGGTGATTGGATCACCACGGAACATCCGCCGGGAGAAGGACCGGGATCAGGCCATGGCCCGGTGGATCTTCTGGTTCCGGTCCAGGTGCTTCTGCATCGCCGACCGTAACTTCAACGGTAACAGAATAAAGTTCCGTTTGAGTACGGTAATCGTTGTGATAAGATCCATCTTCAATTTCAAATTTAAAAATGTACTATCTCTTGGTACTCATGGGTGAATGAATCTGGCAAGACGCGATGGTTATGCAGCAAATACTCTCTGCCATCGGGTTTTGTAACACTTAAATGCCAAAATTGCTGTTGATTTAAAAACACACTTCCATCTCTAATTCGTAAACTGATGGATACTTCCTCGCCAACTTCCGCGTTATTCGGCATATTCATCTCTATGAGATGCTTGTACACAGTATCATACTGCTGGATACCGGATACTCTTGGTTCCCAGTTCCCGTTTGGAAGCTGACGGAAATAGAACTCACCAGGAGATCCACCGGCATATGTTGCAATCTTTGCGTGGTTATAAAAGATTTCCGGAACTCCGCCTACCATTACTCTTATTTTTGGAGTAATAGTTTTAATATGCGTAATAAACTGATCCGTGCTGTACTGTCCGTAATATGCAATCCAAGAAGCAACATCCTGTTCATGGATGAGAATATAGCCGTTGTTCGCTGTTAGTTCAGTGTCTACAGCCATATAGAGCTGTACGGGAAGATCATCAAATTTTACATATGCGAATCTAGCTGTCATCATATCTAAATCATCGCCACTTACACGGTATGAAGGATACGAATCGGGAATTCGCTTAAACTGATCCAATTCATTCGCTGCCTGTATGCCATTATATGTGTTCTGCGTTGCATAAACTTGCAAAGAAAAAAGAGAAAGAGGAAGCAACGGAGTAAGTAAAGCTAGAACGCACATTAAAGAGAAAATTCTACGCAATGCTTACTCCCCCTTAATTAAGAGACACGAACATATCAAATCCCTTTGTGCCCTCAATAGCCATAAATTCATCATCAATGATCATTCCATACAAGCCGTACAAAACAGCTGCACCATAATTCCTGTCGGAAATATCGATATAGAATAACTTACGTCCTTCCATTGCATCTTTAAATGCTACAGAATACGTACCTGCATCTAAATACTGCTTACCATCCGTAACCGTATCTAGGATAATGTAGAAGTCGTCTTTATCGTACTTAGGAAGTGTAATAGAGGCAGTACCATTCTCCTTATCAACATCAATCTTGATTTTATTTGCTAAAGCTCTAGCTTCCTTCATGCGCTTTAAGAAAGTCTGGCTATCACCGAAAGAACGGATATTTCTATATTTTTCTGAAAGTAAATCATAATACTCTAATGCTAGATAAGGATCATCAATATCCATGGCTCGCTTAGTTTTCTTTACTCTATGATTGTCTATATATTCTTGCGTCATAAAGACTGCCGTCTGATCTTCCTGATCCCAGTAAACATTCGCCCCTAACCCTTCTGCTAAGTAACGGGCAGGGATAAAGATACGCTGATTCTTAACCTCAGCGACTGTATCCATCAATACTTTTTCACCATTAACCCTAATCTCTTTCGAACCCATTGGGATCTCTACAATATTAGTGCCGTCTGTAATCGTTGCTGTTTGACTTGCTTGATCCCACTTAATGTGTTCTTCATCATTTGGTACTCCCAGCTTCTCGGCAAAGAAACGAATCGGAATCAGTGTTCGCTGATCTTTGTTAGCATAAGGCGCCGGTTCCCCTTCGGGACTAACAAAGATTTCACCGTTAATGACAATATTAATCGGCTTCATCTCAGCTGCATAAACAGGAACAATCATAAACATCACAGCTAATGCAACTAACACTAATACGATTCTTTTCATACACATCATTCTCCTAAACAGACAAAAAATACTTGCCGCCCGGCAAACGATCATCACATCGAAGAAACATCTTGAGTATGCTTCGCCCGATCGCCGTCCCGGTACCTCCGTTTGGCGGCGGCGAAGTCTATGCTGCGAAGACCAAGACAAGCGGAGTGGACGGCTCGACGCGGACAAGGGCGCGAGGATTAGCGGACCGGCCATGCCGGGAGCATATGCCGCAGCGGCCGACAGGCTCTCCCTTGCCGCGGCGGAGGGCTGTGATATCGTGAAGCGCGGCGGCAAGTCGTTTGCCACCTTTTGTCCGCCCTCATCGAATAATCATCAGCGATTTAAACAGCTTCTCGGTATGTACCCAGATTGAGCCGCCTGCTTCGCTGAGGAAAAAGTTTCGATAACCTCATGGCCATTCAGGCATCTTCCGGGATAATAGACTTTAATTCCATCTTCAATCGTCCCAAAATACCCATCCCGAACCATAAGCCTGCTACCCCCAAGGGCATAATTGTTATAATGCTGGTTATACATAGGGATTCCTTGCAAGAATGCTATAACTGAAATATCATCGATCGTATTGCTCCACTCTTCTTGGCTGAATACCGGCAGCGTAAATTGATAAACAATCCCATATTTCTTAACTTTTTCGTTGTGCGCATTAATAGTTGCTGCCAGGTGATCTTGGATGGTCTGTATTATTGTTAGCCTCCTTACTTCTTCGAATAAATCCTCGTCATTCAAAACATCAATCCTGCCTCCTGCGGCGAGATTAACTTCCTCCCTGGTCCCTTCGTAGCGAATGCCGGTGCTTTGATCGTAAAAATATACATAATCATCCAAGGTGAATGAGAATGTGTTCCCTTCTAGATCTCCCCTGGTAAAGAGATGTTTCATTTGCCATACATGCTTGTAATGCATATCTCCATTAAAATCCCTAAACTCTTCCCCCGCGTGGATCCACAGGCCATCATAATCAACGATGGCCACAAGAGGAACATACGCTTGTAGGACTTCCTGAGCTATTGGATCGTGAAGTATATCAAAATTGCTAGCTGCAAAGCATAAGCGGCATCAGCAACAGCTTGATACAGTGCCCCATCATAAAGCGTCATTAATTCAAGGTTCTTGCTCTGGTATATTAATTCCAAGTCGTTAAAGAAGAATAACGGAAGCGTCAAGATTACAAAAATAAGTCCCGCCGCTGAAAACATACCTAAACTAGTAATCTTCATTATGGATCACGTGCGGGTCTGCTCAACAGCCAGTCATTGCTGACTTGCTGGCAGCCCTATTTTCCACAGCACTTCTTATACTTCTTACCGCTGCCGCAGGGACAAGGGTCATTGCGGCCGATTTTGCTTCCGCTTCGTCTAAAGGGCACCACCTTGCCCTGATGCTCGACCTCTATGGGTATGCTGCTGTTATACAGCGTATTCCGTCCAGTGATCTTGCTCAGTTCATTCGGTGTGTAGCCGCGGTTGGATCTCAGACGGGTATGGTTGTAGACGTCGATGATCAGAGGTACGATCTCACGAATCTGCTTCTCACTGTCAAAATAAATCCTCCGCCGTTCAAACTCCCAGAAGATCTCTTGCAGCGGCGCCTCCATCCAACAATGAAATTGAACATCATCGATGAGCGCATCCACCATCTGCTCATCGCCGTGAAGGTGCTTCAAGACATACGCTTTGAGCGCCTCCAGCTGCGGCGTCATCTCAAAGTAGTCATTGCTTGCATACTTTAACAGCTCGTCCCGTTCCGGTACATAGTAAGGCTTGCCCTCCGCACGCTCCAGCAGTTCGTGAAACTTCTCTTGTTCCTTGGGTTCTCCGGAAGTATAATACACATCCACGATATAAGGCCCGAGCATGTCAAATTTCTGGTTCGCCTGCAGGTACAAGTCAAGAATGCTGAACAATTCCTCTTCCGTCAGCGGCTCCTCATTCTGGCTGTTGAAGATCTCAATTAATTGGTCCGGCAGATAGGCTCCATATAAGTTAACCAGAGCTTTCACATACTGAATGACCAGCTGATACCGATCATGGATGCGCTTCAATTGGTCCAGATCAATGCGGCTGACGGCATCTTTGATCTCAGCAGGAACGATGTAGGTTACTTCGCCCTCATGATAGAAATTGAAGATCAATCCATACAAACTCGCTTCCATGTAATCCCTAGGGTGAATTTCATCGTCCACCAGGCGCTCAGCCCGAAGAACCCGCATGAAGAACGCCCATTGTTCTTTATCGAGTCTCAATAGATTTCGTTTCATATTGCCGGGCTCGCAGCAGGCAGCCGCAACTGCCCGAACCAGTTCCTCTTTATTCATCTTCGAGCGACCGGCAATCTCATAGGCAGTTGCAAGATGATACAATTCCTTCTTCGTATACAGCGATAAGATGTCCGGCAGCGAAGTGAGGACCTTGCTTTGAAATGCATATTCACGATTCATCTCACGAGTCAGTTCTTTCAGTCTGACTTCCAAGGCTTGAAGCTTGTCTCCCATGCGTTTCCCTCATATCCCTATAAAATCTTGACAGCGATCCGGCCGTTATTATCCGCCAAATTCGCTTGTTCTATTAAGCATACTCCATTTAATATATTTTGAAAATATCGACAGGCGCCGCGAAACGACTTCATGCTCCGCTCTTCATGCTTCTTACTCGGCAGCCGGTGCCGATCTGCCCGCTTCGATCAATACCCGGTTCCTAAACCTCGCGAAGGCAGCAGCCATCATAAGCAATCCCGTACCCATGAGCAGCCATTCGATTGCGATATAGTCAGCCATCGGACCGAAGATGAGCATGCCGATGGGCATCATCGATGTCGTGATCATGCTCATCACGCCGAACACTCTGCCGAGGTAGTCCCCTTCCAGTCATTTGTCATTAATAGGCTTTCCAAGTCTTTCGTATTATCCAATAATCGAAGCCAAAGGACAATCGGTTGAGCACGGCATCTTCAAGTTAATTTACACCAAAAAAGCTTGGCCCATTCCATTTCACATGCCAGGGCCAAGCTTCTGCTCCCATATGCAATTTACTGCGCCATCCTGCGTATATATTCCAAGCTTCCGCGCTTCCGCCTAAGCGGAGGAATGCTGGCCAAGATCCATCTGCTCGGATGCTTTGATTCTCCTTCTCTTGGTCCATAAGACCATAAGCACTGCTCCTAAGCCTAAGACCGCTGTCAGCAGCAGACTGACCGCGGCAGCTTGCCATACGGTCCATTCAAGGGCGTCGACGACAGACAGCCATAACCAAAGCCCTGCCAATGTTGCGAACAATGTGGGCACCGTAAGCAAGACTCCTATGCGAAAATAATACCCCCAGCTGATCTTCACCCTTCTTCGCGAAAGCACATGCAGCCATAATAAGGTGGCCAAACTGCCGATCGGTGTCATCTTCGGACCAAGGTCAGAGCCGATGACATTCGCGTAGATCAGCGAGTCCCGCAGCAGGCCCTCCGTCTCCGTGCTCTGGATCGCAAGGGCATCGAAGACCACCGTCGGCAGGTTGTTCATCACCGAGGACAGGATGCCGGCGATGAAGCCCATGCCCATGGTTGCTGCGAACAAGCCGCTTTCCGCCAGCTTCTGCACGAGTGATGCAAGCAAGTCCGTATACCCCGCATTGTGCAGACCATAGACGACGATGTACATCCCCGCTGAGAAGACGACGACATTCCAGGGTGCCGATCTTAGGAGTCCCGGCACATCCACTGCTGGACTTCGCCTTGCCATAAGCAACAAGAGGAGGGCTGCCGCCCCAGCGAGGAAACTGATTGGGATCCCAAGGGGTTCGCTCGCGAAATAAGCAGCAAGCAATCCGCCCAAGACGATCCATGACATCCGGAAGATGCGCGGATCTCGGATGGCTTCTTGCGGGAACGGCAAATGATCCGGCTCATAGGACTTGGGCAGCGTCCGGCGATAGACCAGGTACAGCACAGCAAGGCTGGCGGCGACGGATACTATGGTCGGCACGAGCATCCGGCTGGCATACTCCACGAAACCAACGGCGAAGAAATCCGCTGACAGTATATTTACCAGATTGCTGATCACAAAGGGCAGCGAAGCGGTATCTGCGATGAATCCGCTGGCCATCACAAAGGGGAGGATCCATCTCCCTGTCATATTGATCTGTCTCATCATCGACAGCACAATCGGCGTGATGATGAGGATCGCGCCGTCATTGGCGAACAACGCAGACATCACCGCCCCGAGCAGGATGATCCAGACAAACAAATGCCTGGCATTGCCCCGAGAGAGGCGGGCCATATGCAAAGCGGCCCATTCGAAGAAGCCGATCTCATCGAGGACTAGGGAGATGATGATCAGTGCAATCAAGGCAAATGTAGCATTCCATACGATATCGATCACAGCGAGGACATCTGACCAGCTGACAACGCCAAGCAGAAGAGACAGCACAGCCCCGGCACTGGCGGACCAGCCTACATTCAAGTTCCTCGGCTGCCAGATCACCAGGACCAATGTGACGATGAAGATCAGACATGCAGCTAAACCCATAGAAGCCAGCCTCCCGCCAGATGATGAATAGGATTTATGTTTCATGTTTAAGGCCGTTAATGATTGATGCGAACAATATCATACACCAATGCACGGTCCGATGATAAGTCTGCCTGCTCACAATCGACATAGGCCGCATCATCTCCACACAATATTCATGAAATATCAGTGAATGAAGAAGGAATATGTTAGATGTTGGCGAAAAATAACATCCATAACATTAATGGGAGGAATCGCGGACATTATGATGCTAAGCAGCAAACGCAGAACAACCGCATCTCAGATGCAGCAAGAGTTCCGGAATTTCCTGCAGGAACAGCAGAAACTGCATGAACTGCACCGGGCGATGCGTGAAGTCGAACTCTACGAATCCTATATTCGCATGCTGCGAACCGTTCACCTCGAGTCAGATCTGCCCGTCGACTGGACCTCAGTACTTGATCGTCCCGCACCTTTCGAACCAGATCCAGACGGCAAAGGTCCGCGCGAAGCCCAAGCTGAACAAGCGTTAGCGGGCTATCAGCCCAATCTGTGGGATCGGCTGTTCAGCAGAGTCAGGAAGAAGCGGGAAGCTCTGCAGCGTACTCTCGAAACGGCCAGAACAGAGGAACGGGCGGAGTACCGAGAATGGCAGAAACAGCGGGAGCTGGCGGCGAGGATCTTGGCTGAAGATCGATCAGCTTATGAAGAAGCCATAGAGAAACTGCAGCCCTTCGCCGACTTGGCAGAACTCGGAAGTGATTTTGCCTTTCACATGGCGGTCCGGGAGGACAAGAAGATCGCCGTCGTCGAGTTCATCGTGCAATCCAGGAAGGTGATCCCTCAGGAGATCAAGTCACTGACCAAAACCGGCCGATTATCCATCAGCAAGATGCCCGTAACCCGCTATTACAGCCTCGAGCAAGACTATGTATGCAGCACGATCTTTCGGATCGCCCGCGACCTCTTCGCCCTGCTGCCGCTCACAGAAGTTCTGATCCATGCCCGCGACTACCAGCTGAACGAAGCGGTGGGGAGGACGGAACTTGCGACGATCGTCTCCGTACGGATCGACCGCGGCGTGTTAAACTCCTTAAACTTAGCGAAGATCGATCCCTCCGAGGCGATGGTGAATTTTGAGCATCGGATGAGTTTTCTTAAGACGAAAGGTTTCCGTCCCGTTGAGCAGTTGGAACCCTAATGCAGCAGGCAATACTGAGCGGGTATACCGAACAATAATCCATGTTTTGTCCGCTAACCGAATCATGACTATAAGATTAGACGCGGCATTCTGTGCCTTTGCCCGCATGTACTGGTGACGGGGGAAGGACAGGATGGCGCTTTTTTATTTATTAGGAAATGTAAAGGCTGTCATAAAATATTTTTGGGCGGTTTGTGAAAAACCTATTGCAAAGCGTGTCGATTTTAATATAATGTTATTTGTTCGTGTTTATAGTAAACCTAAAGTAATGTATAAGTAAACTTCGTTTACTCAGAGTTTATTTTTAGCTAACCTTACTGAGGAGGGCTGACATGCAGATTGGAGCCAAGATCAGATCCTTGCGGCTGCATAAGGGTCTGACGCAGGAAGAACTCGGCGAGCGGACCAATCTGAGCAAAGGCTATATCTCGCAACTGGAGCGCGATCTGAACTCCCCTTCCATCGAAACGCTGTTCACCTTGTTGGAAGTGCTCGGCACGACACCGAAGGAATTTTTCGATGACGAAGGCGAGCCGCCGAAGATCGTATATACGCCTGAAGATCAAACATCCTATATCGATGAGGAGAAGCGTTACGATATTCGCTGGCTCATTCCCACTTCCAACGAGAAAGAAATGGAGCCCGTGCTCATCACGTTCGAGAAGAATGGGGAGTTCAAAAGTTTCGAACCATCACTGGCCGAGACATTCATCTATGTGTTAGAGGGCAAGATCCGCCTTCAGTTAGGGGATGAACAATACATCGCAGATGAAGGCAATGCCGTCTACTACGATGCGAAATTATCCCATCAAGTATCCAACGCTAATGATGGTCCGTCGAAAATCTTGTTAGTGGCAACTCATTCATACTTGTAGGAGGCCAAGGAAGAAGATGAAGAAGCAAGAACCCATTATTCGCTTTGAGAATGTGTCCAAACAATATGACGATGACACCGTCGTGCTCAAAAATATTAACTTCGCGCTGGAGAGGGGCAAGTTCTATACGCTGCTTGGCCCGTCCGGCTGCGGGAAGACCACGATCCTGCGGATCATCGCCGGGTTTGAGAAACCAACCAGCGGGAACGTGTACATCGATGGCAAACGTATGAATGATGTGCCGGCTAATGAGCGACAAGTGAACACCGTCTTCCAGAACTACGCGCTGTTCCCCCATCTGAACGTGTTCGAGAACGTCGCCTTTGGACTTCGCGTGAAGAAGATCAAGGAGTCCGAGATTCGGGAGAGAGTCAGCGAAGCCTTGAAACTGGTTCATCTTCAGGGCTATGAGAACCGCGAGATCCACGAGATGTCCGGCGGTCAGATGCAGCGCGTGGCCATCGCACGGGCGATCGTTAACGACCCTGAGATCATCCTGTTGGACGAGCCTTTGTCTGCCCTGGACTTGAAACTGCGCACGGAGATGCAATACGAGCTGCGCGAACTGCAGCAGCGTCTGGGCAAAACCTTCGTCTTCGTCACCCACGACCAGGAAGAAGCGCTGGCGATGAGCGATGAGATCTTCGTCATGAGCGAAGGCGTCATCCAGCAATCCGGTACGCCCGTGGATATCTACGACGAACCGATCAATCGCTTCGTTGCAGACTTCATCGGCGAGTCGAATATTGTGGAAGGCATCATGATCGAAGATTACAAAGTCATGTTCAACGGTAAGGTGTTCGACTGTGTCGACGGCGGGATGAAGCCGAATGAGAAGGTCGATGTCGTCATCCGGCCGGAAGACTTAGAGATTACTTCCGTGGATAAGGGCAAACTAGTCGTTAAAGTGGATACCCAGCTGTTCCGCGGTGTTCATTACGAGCTGTCGACCTACGACAAGGACGGCAATGAATGGCTGGTTCACTCGCTGAAGAAAGCCGAAGTAGGAGAAGAGATCGGACTGTACTTCGAACCGGAAGCCATTCATGTCATGCGTCTGAATGAATCGGAAGAGGACTTTGACAAGCGATTGGAAGCCTACGCCGATGGGGATGGAGATGACGAAGATGCAGATTAGAGCCAAAAGTTCCTTATTCCTGTATGTACTGTGGATCGTCGTCTTCGTCGTTGCCCCGATTCTGCTGGTCCTCTACTATTCCATGCTGGACCTGAACGGGGAATTTACCCTGTCGAACTACGTGAATTTCTTCTCTGCTTCGTACATGAAGATGACGCTGACAAGCTTCTGGTATGCGATCCTGATCACGTTCTTCACGCTGCTGTTCGCATACCCGACCGCCTATCTTCTAACGAAGACGAAGCACAAGCAGCTTTGGCTCATGTTGATCATCGTGCCGTCTTGGATCAACCTGCTGCTTAAGACATACGCCTTCATCGGCATCTTCGGCTTGTACGGACCGATCAACGCCTTTCTGCAAGTGTTCGGCTTCGAACCGAAGCAGATTCTGTTTACGGACTTCAGCTTCATATTCGTAGCTGTCTATATCTTCATCCCATTCATGGTCTTGCCGATCTTCAACTCGCTGGACAAGCTGGACAAGACCTTGATCTATGCAGCCCGCGATCTGGGCGCATCCGGCTGGACGACCTTCCGCCGCGTCATCCTGCCCTTGACGATGGACGGGGTAAAATCCGGTATCCAAGTCACCTTCATCCCGGCGTTGTCGCTCTTCATGATCACGCGGCTGATCGCCGGCAACAAGGTGATCACGCTCGGTACAGCGATCGAACAGCAATTCCTTGTGGCTCAGAACTGGGGCATGGGGTCGACGATCGCCGTCTTCCTGATCGTGATCATGGTGGCCAGCATGTTGTTTACTGGCAATAGAACAAGAGGAGGTCGCGTACGATGAACAGATTACCCATGACAGCAAGAATCTACTTAGCGATCGTCTTCATCATCCTGTACGTGCCGATCTTCTACTTGATCTTCTATTCCTTCAACAGCGGCGGGACGATGAATCACTTTGAATCCTTCACATGGGAGCATTATGCGGCGGTGTTTGAAGACACCCGGCTGATCGTCATCCTGATCAACACCGTGCTCATCGCTCTGCTATCCAGCTTGCTGGCGACAATCCTCGGCACGATGGGAGCGCTCGGCATCGTCTCCCTTAAGAATAAGAAGCTGAGAAACACCCTGCTCTCTTTGAACAACGTGCTGATCGTCAGTCCCGATGTGGTCATCGGTGCCAGCTTCTTGATCTTGTTTACGATCATCGGCGTACGTCTCGGCTTCGCCTCCGTATTGATCTCGCACATCGCCTTCAGCGTTCCGATCGTGGTGCTGATGGTGCTGCCGAAGCTGATGGAGATGAACAGCTCGCTGATCGATGCTGCACATGATCTGGGCGCGACGAAGCGGGATGTGCTGACGCGGGTCATCCTGCCTTACATCAAACCGGGTATCTTCGCCGGTTTCTTCCTGGCTCTGACCTATTCGCTCGATGACTTCGCCGTAACCTTCTTCGTCACCGGCAACGGCTTCAGCACATTGTCCGTCGAGATCTACTCGATGGCACGCACGGGGATCACCTTGACGGTGAATGCCATCTCCGGCATCGTCTTCGTAATCACGCTGCTGGTCGTGATTGGATACCATATCATCCTTAGACGTTCCAGCAAAGATTCATCCAATGTGGAGGTGCGCGTATGAAATCACTCATCCAATCCGCGATAGCCGTCATCGTCGTCTGCGCGCTCCTCTTCTATACGGCAGAAACATTGGAGTCGACGGGCAGCGCAGGCGGCGCCGGCGTCATCACCGTATATAACTGGGGAGAGTACATCGATCCCGATCTGATCAAACAGTTCACGGAAGAAACAGGAATCAAGGTGATCTATGAAACCTTCGACTCCAACGAAGCGATGCTCGTGAAGATCCAGCAAGGCGGCTCGAACTACGATGTAGCCGTACCTTCAGAATACATGGTCGAGATCATGAAGGAGTATGACCTGCTCATCCCGCTTGATCATGAGAAACTGCCGAATCTTGCGAACATCGATCCATACTTCCTGGATCAACCCTTCGATCCGGGCAACGAATATTCGGTACCGTATTTCTGGGGAACCGTCGGTATCGTCTACAACCCCAATATGATCCCGGAGCATCTCACGTTCGAGACATGGCAGGATCTGTGGGACCCCGCGCTGCGCGACAAAGTCTTCCTCGTAGACGGTGCGCGGGAAGTAATGGGGATGGCCCTGAACAGCCTCGGCTATTCGCTGAACACGAAGGACGATGCGATTCTGCGCCAAGCCACCGATCGTCTGATCGAACTGGCGCCTAACGTCAAAGGGGTCATCGGCGACGAGATCACACCGCTCATGGTGAACAACGAAGCAGCCGTTGCCCTCACCTTCTCCGGTCAGGCGGCCGATATGATGTGGGAGAATGAGGAGCTGGAATTCAGTGTTCCTGAAGAAGGGTCCAACCTGTGGTTCGATAACTTCGTGATTCCGAAGACCGCAAGCAACATCGACGGCGCACATGCCTTCATCAACTTCATGCTGGATGCCGAAGTCAGCGCCCAGAATACCGATTATGTCGGCTATTCTACGCCGAACGCAGCAGCCATGGAACTGCTTGATGAAGAAGTCGTCACCGACGAGCGTTTCTACCCGCCGGAAGAGATCCGCGAGCACTTAGAAGTATACGAGAACCTGGGTCTCGAATGGACCGGCAAGTATTCGGAATATTTCTTGAAGTTCAAAATGGCCCTGTAATGACGTCAAACACAAACGGAAGCCCGCTTCGATCTGGCAACTCAGCAGGTATCTTCTGAGAGCTGGAAGAAGACGGGCTTACGTTTGTAATTAGCGAGCAAAGATGATGATTCGATGATTCAGCTTCATTCATTCGCAACAGCTTCAGCACCCAGTTCTTCCGCTAGCTTATGAATGTCTTCATCCGTGAGCGGGGTAACCAGCGCCAGCTTGCGACCCTTCGCCTCAGCGATCATCTCGCGGGCTTCATCCAGTCTGCCCAGAGCCTTCAGCGTCTGAGCGTAGAAATAATAAGAATCGGCACTCTTCGGCTGTTTCTCCATCAGCTTGTCATACATCTCCCGCGCCTCTTCATATCGTCCCAGGAAATAATAATTCTGCGCCATGTTATCGATAATCGTCAGATCATCGCTGTTGTATTCGTAGGCTTCCTGGTTAAACTTCAGCGTCTCCTCCAGGTCATCCCCGCGCAGCAGTTTGTAATAACCCAATGTGCCGTACAACTGCGTGTTCTTGAACTCCGGATACAGCGCTTCTAAGAGCTCGGTCGCTTCGTCCTTGCGCCCCTGCAGCCAGTTAGAGGTGGCTAAGTGTACGGCAGCGAGGATCCGGATGTCGTCTGGCAGGTTCTTCTTAAGCAGATCCTGCAGCAGCTCCTCGGCGCGTTCCGGCTGCCCCAACCGGTTCAACAGGAATGCATATCCCGTCATATGCTGCGGCAGAGCACGCTTAGTCTTATGCGCCTTCTCCATCAGCTCCAGCGCAGCCTGCTCTTCACCGCGTGAGAAGGCCATATTCGCTCGGGTAGCATAGATAATCGCCCGGTTCGCATAGACCGACCAGCCGATGATCCCGGCGATCAGCCCTATCCCAAGCAGGACATGTAATCTAAAAGCGATGATGACCACTGCGACGACAACAACAACGGGCAGCAAAGCTTTGACAATAGGCGGCATAATACGACTCTCCTCCAATTAGGCACAAGCTTGTTCATTATATATCAATCTAATAGTACCACTTTTTGCGCTTAACGCGAAACTTGTGCCTGCTGCTGTTATTGCAAGATCATGCAGGCTCTAATCGTTATATGTATGTCTGCGACAGCTATGGTCCAATAGATGATTGTTTCCCGTTAAACTGTACTTTTGAAGCATGGTTTGACCGTTTTATAGAAGCAAACGGGAGAAAATACTGGTGGGATCAATGAGATGCATTATAAGAAATAAACTTCCTTGCCAACTATATTTTCTAGCAACAGTAAACATTAAATCCGCGAGTCTTCGCGGATTTTCTATGTTTAATAATAAACACTCGCTCACAGACAAATTGTCTTGAAAGCGAGTGTCCCAGCAGGAGTTCTTCGTTTATGTTTACTGGAATAAAAGCACCTAAGCCACTCATCAGCCCCTCTTTCGAATCCATAGGAATGTCAGGCACGCTTCTCCTCGTTCCTGTGCAGCATCAGTGCAGCAGCATCTGCCTGTCCAGGAACCTAGTCCTATAGACTTCTTCTTAATCCATTACATACAGCCATCACGTCTTGATCCCATTTGCTCAATCTCAGGACTCACCATCCCCTCCTCTCTTCTTGCATGAAAACTCCTGTGTACCGATCAACCTGGCCGATTGTCTGATCCATCACCTCCTTTAGAGCACCGCTGTTCCACCTTCAGAAGAGTAACTTTGCCGGAACGGCGCCAGTAGATATTCAGACTGTTCGGATAAGGCATCATATAGTAACTTCGCGTCACCAGCTCATGGAATTTCGATTCCTTCGCCAGCTTCAACGCCTGAGCTGCGGTACGCATGGGCTCCCGGGAGCGAAGGACGAGGGATGTATTCCGATTGGGAAAGGCGAGCAAGCATGACTCCGGCAAGTTAGCGCTTGCAAGCTCATCATCGAGGAATTGGTATTCGATCGGAAACTCATTGTCCATGTAAACATCAAGCGTACAGGATCTCCTGGTGGGACATGGCAGCGACATCTTCGGTCCCGTCCATCCCGCTTCATGGAGATTGCGATATGCTGCCTCGCGGATCTTCTCCTCCGTTTGACCGAGTTCTTCATCCAATAATGGGCGGTGAATCAGCTTGCCGATCCTATCAAACATCTCCAGATAAACGACATATATCCCAGGAATCACTTCATCCCTTAGACAATCATCATTCCCCGGCAATTCCACATAATTGCGGTCACGCAGCGCAGGATATACGCGGGACAGATCGATGCGCTTCCAGTCATCAAGCCCTTGACTCATCATCTCTTGTGCTGTCTGGATATACTCATTCAGAAAATCAACGGCGCTGTTCAGATCACCGGTATGGACGTACTCCTGATAAGCGTGATGCAAGCTGATATAGAACTGATCTTCCCCCTCATCGCTGTCCGCAGCTCTTCCGAACAGCAACAGCGGCTCCTCTTCATCCTGCCTTAGTTTCACGTTCAGTTCCTCCTCTAACCGCCGCATCATCATATCGGCGAACTCCTTCTCTGAACCATATAGTCTAACGGCTCTTAACATCATCAATTCCTCCATTCATCGTATAGATCATATAAAAAACCCCTCGCTGCCCGCGTATCTCACGCGAACAAAACGAGGGGTGTGCTTCACCGCCATGAACGTATATCTCGTCAATGCTCAACTTAATCTCAGATGCTCTGCTTCATTCTTCATGACTTAATATACCACATAATCTCACATAATGGAAGTATTATTTTATTTTTCTTGATCAGATAGACTAAACGGACTACGCGCTCTTAGGTTGTTTCGCACCGGATGCAGCATCCTCTGAAGCTGATGTAGGGGCATCTTTCAGATAGGCGAGCCAATACATGAAGCCGACGAATACCGCACCGCCGGTCAAGTTGCCCAGCCATACAGGAATGAAGTTCGTGAAATACTCTCCCCAGCTGTAATATCCTTCGAAGATCGCGGCGGGGATAAGGAACATATTCGCCACTACGTGCTGGAAGCCAATGGCGACGAAGGCCATCGTCGGGAACCAGATCCCGAGGATCTTGCCGCTCATGGACTCCGAACCATAGGACAGCCACACGGCCAGCGCGACCAGCCAGTTACAGCCGATCCCCGATACGAAAGCCTCTAAGAAACCATCATGAAGCTTATGCCCGGCCATGTCGACAAGCTTCGCCAGATACGGACCATCGGCGGTTAAACCGACCACATGACCGAAGAAATAGGCGACAAACACAGCACCGACGAAGTTGCTTACTGTAACTAAGATTAAATTGCGCAGCCATTCACCCGTGGTGATGCGCCGGCAGATCCGCGCCATGCTGACGGCCATCATATTGCCTGTCAGCAGTTCCCCGCCGGCTAACAATACCAGGATCAGACCGATCGGGAAGACGGCAGCGCCGATGAAGTTGGCGATGCTGCCCCACTCCGCGGGAGCGCTGGCGATCACTCGGATATCAAGCAGAAAACCGATCGCAATATAAGCACCCGCTAAGAAGCCCAGGATCAGCACCGTAAGGATCGGGTTGCGTGCTTTCTTAACACCGTTCATTACTGTTATCTCTGCGATTTGCTGTGGTTTATGTACTGCCATATAGAAAGACCCTTTCTTCTTGTACTTGATGAGGTTCGGCCCTCTACAACATTGTACTGCTGGGAGTGAACCTCATAAGTAACAAAGGTCACTTGCTGATGTAAGTAAAACAGCCGATTCTCCGCGAAGAAGAACCGGCTGTCAATGTTTATATATTAAAACTCATACACCACAGTAACCGCTGCGCTGATCTCGATCTCGCCGGGGTTCACCGTTGTCGTGCTCTTGGGCACTGCGTCAAAGGCAACACTTGCTGCCGCTGCGGCGTAGATTCCGTAGTTCGTGCCATGCTGCGAGATCTGAACGACTCCCTTGATCGTCTGCCCCTCTGTTGCTGCAAGCCGTTCAGCCTTCTGTCGGGCATTCTTCATCGCGAGCTCCATCGCTTGCAATTCGTATTCCTCGAATTTCTCCGTGGCATATTCGACACGATTGATCTGGTTCACACCTGCCTTAACAGCTGCATCCAACAGCTCACCGATGCGGTCCAGATCCCGGTAAGTGATGCGAATCATAT
Organism: Insulibacter thermoxylanivorax; assembly: GCF_015472005.1. Taxonomy (NCBI): domain Bacteria; kingdom Bacillati; phylum Bacillota; class Bacilli; order Caryophanales; family Paenibacillaceae; genus Insulibacter; species Insulibacter thermoxylanivorax. Next base: position 152,937 of record NZ_BMAQ01000003.1, read on the forward strand.
GCAAGCGGAATATCCTGTAATCGTTGGTTCCTTACCCTCTTGATAACTATAGTCTGGACGAAGATTAAAGCTGACGGTCTTCACGTCCTTCGCGTCGATCTTGAACTGCTGGAACAGGACATCGTTTAGTTTTTCGAATATTGCCGCATTCTCCTGCTGAGCTTCATCCGCTGTTTTGCCATTGGTCAGTACGCCAAGATTCACGTAAGCCACATCCGGTTCTATCGTAATCTGACCTGTACCGTTCACGGTAACTGTCCGCTTACTTGCTTCCGCTGAGTTGTCCTGAGCTTGAACAGGAAGCTGCCATTGCGAGACGATGAACGCTCCAACGAATAGAAGCGGCACCGCCAATAATGCCAGCAGCCACTTTCTTCTGCTTAAAGTCATACTGTTCAACTCCTTTGCCAATATATTCTCACCTATACGGACGTTGGATATAAGCTGGATGTTTCATAAAACCGGTGATTATGATTCAGACTCAATCCATTATCTTCCTCGAACTCTCAAAGCTTGCAAGGCTCCGGCTGACTTGGAACGCTCTTCCCTTATGCCGAATGCAGCTGCGAGCATCGCCAGGAACAACACAGCGATTAGTACCGCGCAGAGCTGTGCATACGAAGCGATATAGGCGGCCATGAGAGGTCCTGCACTTGCGCCGACGAATACAGCTGCGGCATTCACCGCAAAGGCGGCCGCCTGCGCACGGCCGCTCAGCATGCCTACGAGCACCAGGATGCTCGGGTTCGCCAGCGACAGCCCGGCGACGGTGATTACACTGCCGACTGCGATCGGCAAGTATGCGGCCGTCAGCATCTGGATGAGCAAACCGATACAGGACACACCTAAGCCTGCGATAAACAGAGCTTTAGCTCCCCACCACCTCATCAACATGCCTGCTGCAAGGGAGAGCAGGATGCCCGGGATGCCGACGATCCGCAGCCGCATCAGCCCTTCCGGATGTGCACCGAACTGCTCCGGTATGTAAAACTCTAATCCGGAATACATGGCCACAAAACACAACAAAACCGTAGAAGACAGTACGAAAGCGATAGGCAAGCCCGGCACTCTAAACAAAGCTCCGAAACGTCGGAATAGATCCGTCTTATGACCGTGCATCCTAACCTTTCGACTTTGCGGCAGGAGACAAGTGATCAATGCGAAGATGATATAGAGGAAGCTGAGCAGATAAAACACCATCCTCCAGCCCAGCCAATTCTCCATCCATTGGGCATACAGCTGACCGAAGATCCCCGCTAAGAAGAAACTGCAGCTAATAAAGGCAAGGGCGGTTGGACGAAAACGAGGCGGAATCACATCGGCCGTATACGCCAGCGCGGTGATCGGGAAGAGCGCTGCCACGACGCCCTGGATGAAGCGGCTGAAGATGAGCCAAAACAGTGATAAACTAACCCCCACCAGAAGGGTACAGAGACTCAGGATCAACAGCCCGATAACGAGGATCCTGCTCTTCCGATATCGCTCACCGATCACTCCGACCAGCAGGCAGCCGGCAGCATATCCCAGAGCATAGATGCTGCCAGCCCATGCCGCTTTCTCCTGCTGCGTGTTATAGACCTCTGCGAAGACATCGATCAGCGGGATCGTCACATACATAAGCGATACGACAACCAGCGCCCCGCTGCTCATCACCGCCGTCATCCACAGAAACCGCCCAAACTCTCCCTCGGCTTCAAGCTGCCTCAAACCGATCACTCCCCTGCGATGCCGTTGTCATATGCATATTCGGCAAGATAGGTGAGTGGTACTGTGAGGGGGGATAACATGGATCAAATGAATAATTCATTCATATCACATAATGTCTGGTATACTTAAAAGCAGATATAATTCACTATTAAACTACAAAAAATTATTGCTTGAACCCGCATCTATCATGAATTACAATGTAAACAAATAACTTTACGCACGTAAATGGCGGGTGTTTACTATGGACTTTAGTTATAATTTTCCTGCTGTTCGAGGAATTCAAGCTGGAAGACCATTTTATACAGCAATTTGTCCAATGAGATTAATCCCTAAAATTTTTTTATTTGATGAGGATGAAGTACCGCCTGAACACCGCGCTCAACGTTTGATGAACAAAGCGCGTATTCCCGAAATTACCAATTACATACTTGAGAATCCTAAAGATTATGTTTTTTCATCATTAACTGCATCAGTTGACGGAGAAATGACCTTTCATCCAATCTCTGAAGAGCATAAAGACATTGGCAGGTTATCCATTTCATTAGATTCTAGATTCCTAATCAATGATGGCCAACACAGAAGGGCAGCTATCGAAGAAGCTCTAAAAATCTCCCCTGAGTTGGGGAACGAATCAATATCCGTTGTTTTCTTTCACGATCTTGGACTCAAGCGCTCACAGCAAATATTTGCGGATTTAAACAGACACGCAGTTAACACTACTCCCTCAATAGGAATCCTATATGATCATAGAGACCATCTTGCCTTATTAACTAAAGAAGTTATAGCCGAAATCCCGTTGCTTGAAAGATACACCGATAAAGAAAGGGTTTCTTTGTCCAAAAATTCCCCCAAATTATTTTCTCTTAACCATATCTTTAATACAAACTGCCGTTTAATTAATAAGAAAAAAGGAGAGCTAGTCACAGAAGAAGAAAAAAAGTTTATTCTATCTTTTTGGAAAGTGCTCTGCGATTCTATTCCTGAATGGAAGCTTGTTTTGAATAAGGAGATTTCTCCACGAGAATTGCGCACAACATGTATAGCCGCACATGGCTTATTTCTTGAAGCGATCGGCATCGTTGGCAACTATCTGTATAATAACCATGCGAAAAGCTGGCATACTTATATTAGACAACTTTCCACCGTTGATTTATCAAGAGAAAACAAAAAAGATTGGATGGGCAGGGCATTTGGACAGACAGGTCGAATCAATAAGACGAATGAAACCATTCAACTTACAGCAAATTTATTAAAAATAAAACTTGGTCTGCCATTAACTGAACATGAACAAAGGGTAGAAGACAGATTCAAGAAAGGGAGCTAGACTCATGCTTAATATATTTAGTGAAAACGAAAAGTTTGAACAAACGATTCAGCTTATTCAAGAAGTCTATAAATCCGATGATCGTCCCTGGGTTGTTGGATTTAGTGGCGGAAAAGATTCCACTGCTCTAGTTCAAATTATTTTTAATGCACTGAAACAACTGCCACCTGAGGATCTCAAAAAACGAGTATATATCATCTCTTCTGATACTCTAGTAGAAACACCATTAATTATTGATAAAATTACTCGTACATTAGCCAAGATTCAAGACAAAGCGATGGAATTAAATCTTCCTATTGAGACACATAAAGTTCGTCCTAAGATTGAACAATCCTTCTGGGTTTCAATTATTGGAAAAGGTTACCCAACACCCAGACAGACCTTCCGTTGGTGTACCGACCGTCTAAAAATCGAACCTGCAAATCGGTTTATATTGGACAAAGTCTCCAAGTTTGGTGAAGTTGTCATGGTGCTGGGAGTGCGTGACACAGAAAGTAGTACCCGCGCAGGTGTTATGCAAGCCCACACGATTGAAGGTAAGGTTTTAATGCGTCACTCCACACTCACTAACGCATTTGTTTTTGCACCGATCCGCAGCTTCACCACTGATGAAGTGTGGGAATATCTGTTGCAATATGAATCGCCTTGGGGCGATGACAATAGCGAACTGCTCAAGCTGTATCAAGACTCAAACAGCGAATGTCCGCTGATTGTCGATAAAGAAATTAAAGAGTCGGCTGGTTCATGTGGAAACAGCCGCTTTGGTTGTTGGACTTGTACCGTTGTCAAAGAGGATAAAGCGTTAAGCGGTTTTATCAACAGTGGTGTCGAATGGCTTCGTCCGTTATATGAATTCCGTCAATATTTGGTTGAAAAGCGCGAAGACCGTAACGCTAGACAAAAATACCGGATGAATGGCCAAGTCTATCTAACTGCAAATTTAGAAGGAATCGATTTGGAAACAGCTGATAGAGTTCACATATCTGAACTAGGAGAGTATCTCGAGAAAAATAACATCGATTTAGCAACAGCAGAAGATTTGAACTTAATTGTTATTGATGAAGATGGTTCGGAGAAACAACTCGGACTTGGCCCGTTTACATTAAAAGCACGTGAAGAAATATTGCGAGAATTATTAAGAACACAGAAGAAAGTCCGTGAAATTCACGATCCATCAATCGAGCTGATTTCGATCGAAGAGCTCAAAGTCATTCGCAGGTACTGGGAAGAAGATTTGGATTGGGAGGATCGTGTCCCGCGAATCTACGAGGAAGAAACAGGAGAGAAGCTTGATTGGGAAACGAATGACCGTCCAAGTTTAGAAGAGGATCAATTAACGGATTTGGAGCGCCTATGCAATGAAGAAAACGTAAGCCTATCCGCTCTGAAAAAATTAATCGCGATTGAAAGGGACTATTCCGGTTATAAAGTACGCCGAGGATTGTTCCAAGAATTTGAAAAGACTTTGAAGCAGGATTTCTTACATTTATAAGAGGAATGAGACATTAGTTATGAAACTTAAAAGCTTACACCTACACAATATTGGTGCGTATTATGGCGATAAGAATATCTTAGATCTATCTACATCTTATGATCAAAATGTAATTCTGATCGGTGGAAAAAACGGTGCTGGAAAAACAACAATTTTAGAATCCATTCGACTGGTTCTATTCGGCTGTTTAGCATATGGTTTTATGACAGAGAATGAGGCCTACCTAAAACGCATACGTACCTTCTTCAACCGCAAAGCTGTTGAGAATGGTGCAACAAAGTTCCAAATTATTTTATATTATGAAGCTGTCGAAAATTTTGAGACGATCAATTATATTCTTAATCGGACATGGACACTATCTCCAGATACAGACAAAATTAGAGAATCTTTTCGCGTGAACCGTAACGGAATTGAACTTAAAGATCATGAAATCGATAATTTCCAAAACCGTCTTCGTGTAGAAATCCCTCCCCGTTTGTTTGAATTATGCTTATTTGACGGGGAGGAGATTTCACGTATTGTTTCAGAAAACCGGATCCCTGAATATATTCATGAAGCATCAAAAGTCTTATTCAACCTTGATTTATTTGAGAACCTTGAAAAAGATCTCGAAACATACAAAACGTTCTATATACAAAAACCAGTAACTACAGAAGATGAACAGAAGAAACAGAAACTTGAGCAGAAATTATCCTCGCAACAAGGTTCTCTTCGTTCGATTTACGAAAAAATAGAACGCCTGAATACAGAATCTGAGCAACTCAAAGAGCGCCTTACCTTATTGAAAAGGGATTTTGAAAAACATGGTGGGTTGATAAAAGAACAGCGTCAAAAGCTGGTTGCTGAAATTAACGCCATAGAAAATCAACGGCGCACGAATAGCGAGAAAATACGTCAATTCACTCAGGGGCTCTTTCCTATATATCTGGTGCGGCATTTGCTGCAAGATGTTGACCAGCAGATGGAACAGGAGAAAATGAACGAGTCCTTCGAAGTCGTCAAATCACACCTGAAACAATCACATCTTAAAGAAATTCTTCAACAAATTTACGGCGAAAAGCAAGAACATCTTCATGATGAAGCGCTTAATAGAATTTTTTCATTATTAGAAGGCGGAAACCTCATTCCGATCCACCGCGCTTCGTTTGCTCAGCGAAGTGAAGTGCGCGCATTGTTGCTAGAATTAACTAAAATCAAACCCCAAGACTACATTGATTTATATGATGAAAATGCAGCATTGCTAGAAGATTTACAAGCTAAACGGAAACAACTCGAGAACCACGATCAGTCTAGTGAGTTTAAAGTAATGTTGGAAGAGATCGAAAGGATTACTCAACTAATTGAACAGAACAAGTATCAACTTGAGCAGTTGGAAGAACAAGAGTCCAAATTATTAGATGAATTAAAGTTGACGCAAAGCGAACTAGACGCAATCAATAAGAAAATCAATGAAATGAAAAAATCTGAAACATCGTATATTATTGCAGAGAAAATAGCACGTGTCAGTCGCAGATTCCGCGAAATGCAATTGCGTAAGAAACTTGATCATGTGCAAGCTGAAACTGTAAAAATGATTCAAAAATTGTTTCGAAAGAAAAATTTCATCACAAAAGTTCACATTGACCATGAAACATTCCAATTAGCTTTGTATCATCATCAAGAAGAGTTAACTAAAGAACGTTTATCAGCAGGGGAAAAAGAAATGCTTATGCTCTGTTTGATCTGGGCAATGTTCTATTGTTCAGGAAGACGTCTTCCATTCATCTTCGATACATTGCTCGGCAGACTAGACCAAGATCATAAACGTCAGATCATCAAGCATTTTATTCCGAATTGTGGTGAGCAAGTATTGATCTTATCCACTGATTCGGAAATCAATACGGATCAAATTGAAGACCTGCTGCCTATGGTTGCAAAATGCTATACACTTGAATACGAAACTCCGCTTCGCGAAATTAAAATTACTGAAGATCAATATTTTGGAGTATATCCACTGGAGCTGGCCTAATATGAACTTTCAATTGAAGACTTCTAAATACACTGCTGAAAAATTAAAGCAATTGCATGCTTCAACGAACATCACACCAAATATTCTGATTCGTTATGCTGTGGCACTATCATTAAGAATTCCTGAACCCGTTGAAGCAGTTAAAAAGGAATCATCTGATGGACTTGTATTAAATCGAAGCACCGTCACAGGTGAATATGACTATATTTTCCACGCTCTGATTGCACAACATATGAAAAAAGAAATTTCTGATGAAGAATACTTTCCTGGATTATTTAATGCTCATTTAGAACGTGGTATTCGATTACTATTAGGAGAATATCAAATAGCAGGTAATACCGAAAAAATGTTCCGCAATCTATTGAGTTTAAGCTAAATTTAGAGGAGATTAAGAACCTATGATTTACCTGGACAACAGCGCTACAACGAAAATCGCACCTGAAGTATTAGACGCTATGATGCCTTATCTTAAAGAGGAATACGGGAATCCTTCGAGCAAGTATTATTCCCTTGCCGAAAAAGCCAAAAAAGCCGTTATGGAAGCACGTGAAAAAATCGCAACCCTTCTGGGTTGCGATCATGATGAAATCGTATTTACAAGTGGTGCTACAGAGAGTAACAACATGATCATTAAAGGAGTCTCCGAATATTATGGTGATCATAAACGGACGATCATCACTACAACCGTGGAGCATTCATCCGTTCTGGAAACATGCCGATATTTAGAGTCTAAAGGTTGTCCAATTGTATACTTAGACGTTGATCAATACGGGCGTGTCTCACCAGATCAAGTAGAACGAGCGATTCAGGAAACAAATCCTGTATTGGTATCAATTATATGGGGAAATAATGAAATCGGATCTTTAAATCCGATAGCTCAGATCTCCAAAATCTGCAAGGAATACAACGTCATGTTTCATTCCGATGCAACACAAGTAGTGGGAAAAGTCTCGTTTGACATGAAAGAATTTCCAGGACTTCGTTTCCTTTCATTATCAGCACATAAAATGTATGGTCCTAAAGGGATTGGTGCGGCTGTTATACGTAAGGAAAGCGAAAATATCTACACAAAAATAACCCCCTTATTACATGGCGGGGGTCAAGAAAATGATTATCGAAGCGGAACTTTAGCCGTACACAATATTGTTGGTTTTGGTAAGGCAGCAGAACTCATACATAATAGAGCTTCTTCGGATCAACAAAAATTGGCAGAATTAGAACAATACTTGGTCGATATTCTAAGTTCCAATTTTGGGGATAAGATCGTCTTTAATAACGATCATACGAATAAAATACCTGGTATTTTGAGCGTGCAATTTAAAGGAGTTAATAACGAGCTTCTTCTTAAGAAACTTTCTCCTTATGTAGCTCTATCAACTGGGTCAGCATGCAGCTCAAGCAAACCTAGTCACGTCTTAAGTGCCATAGGCAAAAGTCTTGATGAAATTAGGCAGACGGTAAGATTCTCGTTAAGCCCGCATATCGAAAAGAAGGATCTAGACTTCTTCAAAAATTTAAAATAAGTATTCATCTTTTAGGCTGGTTCATTCATCAAATCCATATAATGCAGCAAAAACACTTCCAATTCAGTTGTAGGCAAGATCGTTTCTTTAATTCTATTAAATCCGCCTGCCGCATATAGATTAAGAAGCTTATGTCCTTTTGAACTTAATTTTGTATATGATTGATGATCAATCAAATCCAACATTAATTTTTCTACTTCTTTTTTGTCCGAAGGCAAAATGTGTTTCCGCTCCATCTCTGCATCAATTAACAAGCCGACAATTAAATCAACTTTATCTGGAAACGGTTCGGGATAATAATCAATGAAATATGCAGTTTCATTCAATTCTTTTTCTTGCTCAAGCGTACCCATCTGACGGAAATGCAACCCAGCCATAAGGCATAGATAATAAAAATCAAATTTCGTTCTAAATTTGGCGCCGTCATCTCGACGGCGTTCTACCGTTTCATAATATTGCTCCGCTTCTTTTAATAATTTAAAACTCAAGTTGCTTTCACCTCTTCCTCTTGAAATATTCTGAAAAACTCTGGTCCTTCTTTGCTAACAGTCCCCAATCCAGGTTCACGATATATGGTTAGAAACTGCACTCCATCACGCGTATAGAAATGTTCTGTGAACCCCTCTCTTTCTCCTGAAGTTATAAAGATGATTAATTGATTAAAGAGTTCTGGAATAATCCTTGATACTTCTCTCCGCACACTTAAATCTAACGCACCAGCTGGTGAATCGACAACAAACGGCAAATCGTGGGACGATGCATGAAATAACGATCCTAAATATGAATAAGCTATAGCCAGCGATTGACCTTCACTAGATCCGGACTTTCCCCGAAGCACCAAATGTTTATCAATGTCCTCTACATATAAGGTTTCGGATTTAATAATTTGTTGTAATTTTATATTCGTTTCTTCTTTGATCATTTGCTTTAAACCCTGCAACGCACGTTGTTCAATCTTATGTATATGACTCTTTAGGCGTTCCGCTGACTTGGCCAAATTTACTGTGTGGGTAGCTTCCAAATATTTTTGCGTCAATTCCTCAATTTTACTTTCAACTAAGTGCAAATTCCGCGATTCCTTTATATTGATTAATCGATCTTTGTCTTCTGTAGTGATCTCTTCTAATCGCTTGTTAATGTCATCCAATTTCTTGTTCAGATTTTCAAGTTCTTGGAGTAAACGCTGATCTTCGGAATCTGCAAGTTCCTTTCGCTTTTTGTCAATTCGTCCCCACTCGCTTTTTAAATCATATCTTATTTCAATTTTTTCCTGGAGAAGATTAGAACGTTGTAAAGCAGTATCATTATAGTCGCGATTTTTGACCGATTGTTTAATGGAATTAATAACGCCAATTTGATCCTCGGCTAAGTATTCTGTAGATTTTGTTAGTATGATCTGTCGAATCTCACGGGTGATTTCCCGGTTGCAAATGCAATACTCTTGCTCTGCAAGTTCTTCGAAAAACTGCCTTGACATGGTCCTCGGCAATTTTAGTTCTTGCATTTTATTTGACAAACCCGTTAATCGCTGTGCTATTTGAGGATTAATAAAGTTCGGATTACGCAGTTCATCTAATAATCTAGTTGTTAAGTCTTTAATAGCAATTTCATTATTTCTTAGTTTTTCTTCGTATTCTGCTAGCTCTTTTCTTATTGACTCATCCTTATTTAGTGATACTTCTAATTTGGTATGAATTTCGTCTATTCGTGATTGAATGATTCGCTTTTCATTTTCCAGTTTTTCGACCTCTTGCAGAAGCTGTTCTTTTATCATTGTCTGGGCTTGTAATTGATTTCTTATCTGATTTAAACCCTTTGTTGTCTTGGCTTGGCTTTTCTCACTTTTCTTTTGCTCCTCAGTCACAATTCGATCAATCGATGTTTGCAAATCAGATAATCGATTTAGATGATATAAAAACTTGATCGCTTGCTCCGCCTCATCCTTTCCACTGTTTAAAATATCTTTCGCGAGTTCCCCATCAAACACAAATCTTTTTACGAAGTCTTGCGTAAAGACTTCTTTGACATAGTAAGGTAAATTGTGTCCTTTGTTCAACCCGCCACGGTCCCCAGCACGAGAAGTTGAGTAACTTGCTTGGCCATTCACATAGTCTAGATGAATGGAGACACGAAAGGCTTTATTGTCTATAAGTAGATTCATAGAAAAATGTCCTTCACGTACTTCATCTGTCGGTTGAAACTGACGAACTTCATTCGAGCTCCATAACTCTGCTGACCCATCAAAAATCGCACGCATTAACGTGATGGTTGTAGTCTTTCCCGTTCCATTAGGCATCATTATCAGACTGGTCCGATAAGGTTCGTTGGGTTGCATCTCCACATTTATATCAAGGTTATTTACTCCTCTGATCCCACTGTAAGACCAACCTAAAATGTTAACTTTCATGTAATTACCCCCTCTCTGCTATATTCTTCATCCATTAATATCATCAACAAATCATATAAATCTTCATCTCGAACTGGACGTTCATGTGCTTTTGTTAAAGAATCTGTAATGATTCGCTCAAATCTTCTTCGAAACAAATCGCTCTCATCGATGTCGTTTACAACATCTTTAATAGCTTGCATAATAATCTCGTTAGCTGTCATCGGTCAAACTTCCCTCCTAATTTGCGATAGTTTAGTGAGCCAATTTTTACGTTGTTGGTCTGCCTTTATCACTTCTCTTTCCTCTTCTGTGGAATCTCCTTCTTGTTTTTCTACTAAATCAATGACCGTAGCTCGTTTATTGGGATTATTCGGGTCGATTCGCAGACAACGTCCGATTCGTTGAATCGTTTGAGTAAGGGAACGATCAGCCGTCATTAGGATTACTTTTTCAATCGACCGAATATCGATCCCCTCAGATATCCTTTTTGCAGCGATCAAACAATCCAACTCACCTCGGCTAAACCTTTGTAAGTCTTCCGAATGATCATCACCAAAATAAGTATGATAGTTCGGATTAATGTTTAGAATGATATTTTGAATCCATTCTCCAAATTCCTTTGTTTCTACGTAAATGATACATCTCTTGAGAAGGTGAGGATTCTTATGAATAAAATCCTCGAAAATCGGTAATTTGCCTTTTGATGTTTTGCGAATTTGGGCTAATCTAGTATATAACTCTGTTTTGTTTTTTTCTTGCAAATCTTTTGATTCAGCATGAAAAGCAGCTATTACACTTCTGATTGCCTTTCGATCTTCTGGCGTCAATTCATATTCAAGAGGAACATAATCGAATTCGCATAATATTCCTTCACGTATTGCAGCTTCTAACGGATATCGGTAGATCACCGGACCGATCTCTTCTTGAATAAATTGATTACCCACTTCATCATATTCTCGTTCAGGTGTTGCGCTTAAGCCAAGGCGATATTTAAATTTTCTAAGTTCTCCACTCAAATTAAGCACCTTGGATTCCGCTCCAATTCCATGCACTTCATCACAAACCAGAATAGAGCGTTCAAAAATATTGCGTCTAAAATTTTTGATCACCTTGATCAGTTCTTGATGCGAAATAATGAGCGCTGATTTTTTTGATAATAACTGGAATGTGGAAGCCTGTTTATACTGTCCATATTGTCGTAAGAATCTTAGTTCATCAAGTACAAGCAGTTCCTCATACCATTGATCGAGCAAATCATTCCCGGAGACGGTCACAACAACTGAATCGATTTGTTTTGTGTCAAGTAACCGTTTAATGATCTCAATGGAAGTTCGTGTCTTGCCTGTACCTGTAGCCATTTCAATGATGCCGGATCCAGACGCAAGAAATGTGTCAACTGCTTCTTCTTGATGCCGCCATAGTTTTGATTGAGACTTCCTGTTTTGTTCTTCTTCAAAATCAACAGTCTGAACAATAGGCTGCTCATCCTCATCTTCTGTACTTCTATATTGATAAGATTCTTCCATGATTATAGGATCAACTTTAAGTTCATTTGCTTCGTTATCTTGCTGTTTAATCCAATTTTGGTAGCAGACAATCTTGTTAGAAGTATCCTCATTTATAAGAAGGAACAACTTTTTTTCAGCTCTTGTCAATGCTACATAAAGTACACGTGCTTCCTCTGCTAAATATTCTTTCAAATACAATTCCTTAGCTTGATCATAATGGGATGAACTAATTTTAGTTTTGTACCAAACTCTTGGCTTAATTTGAAACTCTAAGCCAGAACCGGCGCTATATAGAATGGATGGGATCAGTCCAGGAGACACTAAATTTCTATCATTTTCTGGAAGTATGACATATGGATATTCAAGCCCTTTCGCTTTGTGAATTGTGATCAATTGTACTGCATCTAGTACATCGTCACTAATCTCAGCTTGAGTTTCATCGTGATTCGTCGCCATTTGCACAGATAGCCAGTTCACATAATCAACTAATTGAATCGATTCATCCTTCCAGTACTGCCGAGTGATCTCTTTCAAGCGATCCAGATTCGCAATGGATTGACGATCATCTTTTATTAGATAATAATCACGTACATGGGCTAGACGCATCACCGCTTCTATTACTTGTGTGACGGTATACTTTGCTGCATGAGGGATAATTTCATATTCAAGCCTAGAAAGATATTCTTCACTACCAGTGATCCAATCCACAGATAGTGCTTCTTCTCTTTTGATCGGATCCTTTGGTGTGACCATCCAATTGAGGATGCGATATAGTTCTTTAATCTCACGTCGTGCAAATAATTTCCCAGCCCCGGTTTTTTGTACAGGAATTCCTGCTGTACGCAAAGCATGTTCATACTCGTCCATATTGCGGTTTGTACGAAATAATACAGCAAACTGCCCATAATGAGCACCTTGTTCTATCTCTTCAAGGATCGTTTTAACAACAGTATCAACAGGATTATTCTTGAATTTGATGTATTTAATCACATTTTCATTGTCATCCTGTGATGTGTCGAATTCTTGCAAATCCTCCACTTCAAAATCTGGTTTCTTCTCGTCATTAGCGATACATCTAAAGGTCTCATTCACAAAATCAACGATCGGCTTCACTGATCGAAAGTTCGTACGCAAGCTAAGTACAATACCTTGCTGACGAATCCAATCCTCCATGGACTTATAAGATGTAACATCAGCTCCTCGGAATTGGTAAATAGATTGTTTAACATCACCAACGACGAAAAGATGTGCGGGGCGATTTCCTGTATCACATATGTACCGTAAGATCTCCGCTTGATATACAGAAGTGTCTTGAAACTCATCAACAAAGACGTGGCGGAATCTCCCCTGCAGTCTTTCAACAACTGCCGGATTATTTCGCAATACATCTACCGCATATGCAAGTAAATCATCAGTGTTAAGTGTATTTAGTTTCCGGATCGTTTCCTCTTGTTTCAACGCGTTAAGAAGATCGATGAAAAATCCCTTAATAGTTGCTATGTTCCCCACGTCTTGCAATAACATGGTTTTCTTCGTTTCACTCAGGACATCTTCTAAAGGAAGCCCTTTATTTCGAATAAGCAGATAAGCACTCATTAAATATTTCTTGAGATCGTGCGGAGGCAAAGTTTCTAATAGGACTTCTTTTTGGTTCACATCACTATTAATCCAATTAGAAACCACCTGCTCCACAGCTTCCCTTAATGCACGTTCACTGACCGCGTAAGACGGAGCATAGGAGTTTGAGCTTTCCGTTTGAAAAGGTCCCGCATAATTTAATATTAAACGGCAAAATTGATGGATAGTCGAAATTTGTGCCAAGTTAAGTGCATCCAATTCGTTCCTATATCTATCTTTTTCTTTTTGTGATTGAGCAGTCATATATTTGTTAAAAAGATGATTTTTAATTCGATCCTTGACGTTTTCGGTTGCCTTGTTTGTAAATGTGATCACAGCAAAATCCCGTACAGTCAGCTCTTCATCTTGTTCTAATAGATATAATATACGTCTTGTTAATACTTCAGTCTTACCAGTACCTGCTCCGGCCTTTACCAGAATTTTTGATGCGTTTGATGTTATCGCTGCAATCTGTTCCGATGTGAGTGTGACCATAGTATCCCTCCTGAGTATCAAGGATCCTGTGTTGAAACCTGCTGACAATCACGTTCAAATGGGCAATACCTGCAATGTTCTCCCGTTCTTTTCGAATATTCATTGGCTGTAATTTTTCTTACTAACTCTTCAAGTTCTATAATAACTGATTCCCATTCCTGTTCTTTACCAAACTTGCTCTTGATATTGTAGAACCATTTGGTAAAAGGGTCATCCCCATCACGATCATCATATGAGCTAATGTTTAGAAAATGGGGATAATGTGAAATGGAGAATGTTTTTTGTTTTTTACTAAACTGTGTCTCTAATTCACGAGAACCGACAATAGTATACGTCGTTCTCCCTTGTACAAGCTGAACTGTGACCGGCTCTGGATTCCAAGCGAAGGATACCTCAGCAGATGCTCTGCCGCTAGATTTTAAACGATTAACTTCATGACCGTCGAAGATTAGATTGATGATATTGGTTGCCACAATTCTTGTGTAATATATAGCATTTTTCCACAATTCCTCATCTACAGGAAAACAAACTGCTAATTGTTGACGCGCGTTGTCAATATGACGATCTAATTCTTGAGTCATAATTTTATCTCTGACAGACAAACTTTCTAAATCCACCCTAAAATCTTGGCTGGATAATTGCTCAAACAAAGATTTAAGCGCATATTTTGCCAATTCATTAGCCATATATCTTTCGAATTGAAATGATGTTTCATATACATTCTTATTAGGGTATTTTTTCCCGTAATAAAATCTCCTTGGGCACAATCGATAGACGGCTAATTCATCTATGTGCAATATTGGTTCAGGTGTATATTTCATCTGAAAAGTGGCTTCAGGTATTTGATACTCGCTAGTTTCACCAATAAAATCATGATTGGTCAATAATCTATACCCTTCCAACCCTTCTATTAGCTGCTTAGTGTTTTCACCATATATATTGAACGCGCGAGCAAGATCAAACAAATAATGAGAAGGATACTGCGGTTGTCCATCTAAAGTCCTTGAATATGAAATATGCATTTCGATGTTCGGTACATAAAAAGATATATAGAAGTAATATTTTTCTCTGGATGCTAATAAGGCCTCCCATTCTCGTAACGAATTCACCTTAAGCTTTGTTGTCGTTGTTATGAATTTCCACTCAAGATCATCCAGCAATGGCCATTGCTGTGCAAGCAAGAGTGGATATTTTTCTTGTGTAAAGTTAATCATAAATAGATATTTGTACTGCAGGTAGGAGACGTTTTCCAAACCAGTGACGGTAACTTTGTTCTTAGCATTACTATTGTTCTGCTCAAAGCTCTCTTCTTCAGTTTCGATCAAAAGCTGTGTTAATGCACTTCGAAATTCAACTGCTTGCACCTCGATCCTTTGTTGCGCTGCCGATTGATCCACAATTAAAGCAAGACGGTCCAAGAAGTTTTTTCCAAATTCACTTTGATTAAAGCCATAACGGTCAGCAAGCACATTTAATTGTTCTGATAACTCCACCAGATGATCATGAACACTGCCTGTTAAGCTACAAAGCGCTTCTTGCAATTGCTGTAATTCCCATATAATTGTTGACCAAGCTTCTAAATCGAAATCCGTCACCGCATTTAATGGATGATAATTGAATTCCTCATCACTTAATTTAACTATTGCATTTTGCAAGTCGGTAATTTTTGTATTCCAATCCTCCAGTGAGACGCAACGTTTAAAAAACACATCTTCAACGGCCTGAAAGGCTTCGATGCTGTCTTCGGCAAATGGAAACCATCCTGACACTAAAATTCTTTTAAACATAGAGGTGTCCAAATACGATGAAGCATTAAATTTCTTCTCATTCCATTTGGTTTCGTAGATAAACTGAATAAATTCACCTGCCGTTAATCCAAGTAATGGCCGTTGCGGAATCTCCACCTCTATTTGTTCCTGTTCCGTGATTTCCCGTACGAGAGGCCGCAAACGCATTGCGTCTGGAGCAACAATCACCACATTTCTGGCCAAACTTTCCTTTGTGGAGATTAAGTTTTTTGCCGTTCTAATGACATTTCTTATCTCTTCTTCAATCGTACTGTAAGTATGAATAGATAATGATCCACTGTATTTTATCGTTCGATCTGTGAATAAAGCTGATCTCAATTGATGTAAATCTGTTGAACCGGCCTCGAATCGCTTACCAATAGGCTTCCATTCATGAATTGGAACATAGTTTGAATATACCTTCTCGATAACCTCTAGACTCGGATTAATTTCTTCCCCGAACCTATGGTAAGGTACGATATACGTGACCCATCGACCCATGGTATCCATTCGCTCCATAAGCAGTTCTTGCACCGGTCTAAAAAACAAAAACGGCCCATCGAATATCACTTCATCATACTGATTTAGTAGATCACTATTAATCAATCGTTTTAAACACTGTCCAAAACTTTCCACTTGCAGTTCTAAGAGTAAGTCTAAATAAGCTTTATATATTAAAATAACCCCTTGCCAATCGTTATAAGAGCTAATATCAGCTAGCTCTTCAACAGACAGATTTGTTGTATCAATCTGATCAAATAAATCTAATAGATGATGTGATTCAGCAATCCATTCCATACGATTAGGAAAAGTATTTTCAATGGCTCTTTTAATCAATACGTGACTTTCTGTACGAGACAAAGGGGTTTCATTTGCCATTCGATAGACCAATTCTCTGGTCCACTGGTCAAATTCATAGATCTGTAAGTGATCAGATAAATGTTCAGGTACTTGCACATTTCGTTTTTTGGAGGCAATTTTTAATTCTACTTGAAATCGATTCAATCGCCGACGGTAGAGAAACATGGTAGGTGTCAAGTATAGAATTTTATAATCGGACTTTTCTGTAATCGATTGCAAAAGTGAATCTATAACATATTTTTCGACATCTTCCGTATATGGCGTGTAGAATAATCTTTTCATTTGCAACACCTTTAATTATTATTATGATATTATTATACTAGATTTTCAGAATTATTTAGCAGTTCAATTGATATAGGACAATGGGAATATAAGGGGAATCCGCTTGTGAAAAACCTTGGTCAAGAAGAAAGCAGAATTCTTGCTGATTTGTGCAATACTTACAACATTAAGCCTGAATACCTGCATACATTAATTCAAATCAAAAGGGAGTACAGTTATAAATCAAGCGCACGAGCCAATGAATTACGTAAAGAAATTGAAAATCATATCCAAGTTTGGGCTAAATCATACGATGGGTGATCCAATTGAAATTAACTAGGCTAGTTCTAGAGAACTATAAGGTTTATTACGGAAAACAAGAAATCAACTTAGATGTTCCTGACGATTCTGAGCCTGGCCATACCAAGAATCTGATCTTGATCGGTGGACTCAATGGTCGCGGCAAGACGACCATACTTAATGCGATTTATTATGTCTTGTTTGGGAAACAAGGAATGAGTGAGCAAGATTATAAACTAACCTTCTCAGGTGCAATTAATGATCGCTATTATGAAGAAGGCGGACGTGATTGCTCCGTTTCATTGAGTTTTGAAGATGAACATGAAACTGTAACGGTTATAGTTACTTGGACTTTCGATCACCGTAAAACTCTGATTGGCGAGAATCGTAAAGTTTATGTAAAAAATAATTCAGACGGGAAAACAAGAGAAACAAGTATTTCAGAACAAGAATACTACGATTTTATAAACCGCCGTATTCCATTCGAAGCCGCACCATTTTTCATATTTGATGGCGAGAAAATTCAAGAGCTGGTTACAAAACAGGACGATAAATTAATGAAACAATCGATTCAACGGATTGTTTCAATCGAAATCTATCAAGAATTAGTCAATGACTTGGAAAAATTGCAAAGCTCACTCGAACGAAAATTAAGGCAAAAACAAGTAAACCGAAAATTGTCGGAAATTTTAGATGAAATAGAAGAGAATAAAGATCGGTTAGAGCGTTATCGAGCAAACTTAAAAAAGACTGAAGAAGAGTTTGAACAATTAAACAAACGTTTTATAGAAATAGACCAAAAGAGACGAAAAAAACTTGCTGCATCAACGGAATCAAATGTACAAATACAAAAACGTTTAGCAGAATATGAACTTCGATTGGAACAAGTAAACAAACAACTTGAGGATTTTGCCAAAGGTGGATTAACTAAATACTTGCTTGCCCCACTAATTAAAAAAATGCAGCAATCCCTACAAGAAGAAAAAAAGTTTATTGATTTACAGCAACAACATCGCTCGCAATTCGCTCCATTTGAATCATTTATGAGCCGTTTAACCAGTGTTAGAATCGAGCCTCCTCTCACTGTTGAGCAAATGGACCAGATTCTAACTGAAGGGAAGAAAATTTGGGCTGAACTTAATCGGATCAACACTGTTGAATTACCCCATCGCGAAATTATCCACGATATTTCACCTAGAATGAGGGAGAAGCTACTGTCCTTACCAACATCTATCAATCACAATATTCGTGAATTACTCGATCAAAAATTACAATATGAACGTTTGATTAAGGAACAAAAGGAACTACTAGAGAATGCTCCTGATCCCATAGATACCACTGAAGAAGATGAACAACTTAAAGCAATAGGAGCTCTATTAGGCGAGAAGAAATCTTTAATGAAGCGAGCTCAATTAGGAATTAGAAAATATAGTCATGCCATTGAAGATTTACGTCGTAAATATACCCAAATTGAAAAAACTACGGAAGAGCAAAGCGAATTACAGCAGCAACTAAGATTAGTTAGCAACCTAAGAACGGTTACTGAAAAGTTTGTAGAAGAAGTTACTAGCATCAAAACCCAAAAAATCAAGTTTGAATTTAAGCATATTTTAGAGCGACTAGTACAAAAAGAACAAGATTTCGTAGAAGTTGATTTTGATGAAGAAGATTTCGTAATCAAAATCTACAATGACCGTGGGGCAGAAGTAAAGTTAGCGGATCGCTCCGCCGGCGAAAAACAAATCATTGCTTTAGCATATATATGGGCATTAACGAAAACGGCAGGGTTAAAACTCCCCTTCGTTATTGATACACCATTAGGTAGATTGGATAGTTTACATCGTAGCCATATCGTTCGTTATTATTTTAATCTATTAAGTGATCAAGTGATTATCTTATCAACAGACACTGAAATTACTAAGGAATATCTCAAACAAGTCCAAAATTATCTTGTTCGAAGCTATGAGTTGGTCTATGATGAGAAGCTCCAGTCAACAACAATTAGAGAAGGTTACTTTGAATTCTAGGAGGCAATATGGCTAATCGAAAATTTGTCCTCTCCAAAGAAGCGACTGAATTATTGGATCGTGTCATCGTGGAATTAAATATACCGCGTCCAGAAGCCCTTCGACTTGCTTTGGCCAAAGGGCTGGTTGATGCAGCGTTAGACGAAATTCCGCAACAATTAGAAGGCGGCGGTTTCGAGGTTCCCCATGGCGTCATTGCCAAAGATGATGACTATGTGATGTATAAACATCTAATTATTGAAAAGCTCCATAAGCCGATTGATGATAAGGATATTGATCCGTATATGCACAAATTAATCGAAGCTGGACTGAGAATTATGGGCAACGAAATGGATCAACTGTCCTCCTTAGATAACTATCTATTGTATTTGGTAGAAAAGCCAGCCCGAGGATCTTAATTAAATTAATAGCTCCGCATAGGCGGAGCTGTTTTTATTATAAAATTTCCACTTCTTCTTTATTCTGAGTGTCTGCTTTAAAATGTTCTAAACACATGTCTCTTAGATTGCAATAATTACAAACATTCTCATTAACGGACTTCATCTTTAAAGATGGTAATTCCATATAATCAATTATGCTGGATTTCAATGATGCTATTAATTCTTCCCGGCCCTGTATATTGCTGCGATCTGATCTTAACTTGTGGACATTTTTTAATAAGTTTTCTTTACGGTTGTTATATGGATTTATTTCGGCTATCAAAAACCTCTTTCGAATATCCACATACCCCGTTTCAACAGGTTTAAACTCGATGCCTCTCCTCTGTTTATTCAGGTCATCGAGTGTTTGTTCACGTAAGTCAAACAGATCTGAAAGACCCCAAAATGGAACAAATGAACTCAACATTTTATGTTCTTCATCGAGAATCTGTTCAAGATCTTGTTCTAATTCAGATTCATTCTCATACCTTTTACCAGCGAGTCTTCTCCATACTTTATCTAATAGGATGCTTCGATAATAGTATCGACAATGCAATTCATTTGAAAAGTAATCTGCTGACATCAACAAATGATTATGAAAATAGCGATAATCGCAAATTGCGTACGATTGTAGAGCATCCAAATGTAACGGAAAATCTGAAGGTTGATCGGGATCACGATGAAACGGTTCTCCTGCAAATTGCACAAAATCATAATGACTGATTTCCTCGTAACGTTTAGGATCTAGACCAAGTAAATCTAGTATATAATAAGGAGTCCTTTTCTCTTCTCCTTCCTTGTAGATATAACTCAATTCAACCTCACATTCTGCATATCTGCATACATAATAAAGAGAATATCGCAGAAAATTCTTGTATTCTCTCTTACATGTGAGTACTGTATGAACATAGTTAAGGGAGTCAGAATCCCCTTCATACCCCTCGAAAAAGCTTTCATCTAGCGGCCATTTCAATAGTTGATTAGTGGTTACGTTCATCTGCTCATCGGATAATTGCCCAATCTGATATACGACTCCGTTATCTTTTGCGTTGTTACTCATCAATACCGCGCCATCTAATTGTTCAAAATTTCGGCAGATCCAATTGGCTCTCTGCTCTTCATTGGCATTTACTTTAAGGTAATAGTGAATCGATTCTCGCAAATCGTCAAAACTCGCCGAAATCTCCAGTTGGTCTCTGTTTTCGAAACGCTCTTTAAGTCCCTGTATAAAGTATGTTTGCAAATCCTCGGTTTTGCCCATTCGCACTTCCATAGTGCTGATTAAACGTCTGAAATGATCACGAAAACGGATCTTGCCGTTTTCCATGTCCCTAAACACATAGGCAGCTATACTTTTTAGTTCGCGCAGTGCTTGTTTAAATGCATCTACATCTTCAATGCTAATATGATAAAAAGAAAACCGTTTTAAGTCTGAGTACTCCTCGTTTTTTTCTATTTTTTCAAGGTTTAACTTCAAAATAGATAGTCTTTCTATCGCCTCATCGTAGTTCGTAATTCCTTTCAAGTATAGCTCTATTTTTCTGTAAATTTGCAAAATTGGCCTGCCTTTGATGTTTCCAAGAAAAGGAGCCGATAACGCTTCTTTGAGAACTTCAGGAGTTAATACCAGGCTTTTGGACTCAGGATCCCACATGCGATACAATGCCATGATGAATTGGCCAATCGGATAAGAGAGAAAATGACGGTCTGTAAATTGATCAGGGAAATAACCTTTTAATAGTTCATTCGTCAATTCATTATCTACGACATAGAATTGTTCTTTCATTGCTGATATGCGCTTAGGGGGATCTTTGTCCAACGTTTTTTGGAACACATTAGCTATACGATTTACAAACTCCGTTAAATTCTCGTATTGGAAGAAGGATACTTTTTGATTTCGATCGACGACTTTCGATTCGAGAAGATCCCCTATAGCCTTTCCAAGTGAACGTTCATTATAGGCATATTTTTCTGTGTTATGGATATAGGTAGGTTGACACCATTGATATACTCTTTTCCAAGTTTCATAGATTCTTTGATGTTCGAGATCCATTTGAATCAAGAAGACAACTTCAAAACCCAGGTCCCGCAGATGCTCGACAAGACGTAAGATCATCGGTGTAAACTGATGAACTCCATGTAAAACAAAACCATGGATTTCTTCACGTTCGTAATTCTCTAATAATTGTAGGTAAAATTGCTTTTTGGATTGATCTGTAATCGCCTCATCAATAAATGCAAAGGGCGTCCTCCTTTTATCCCATCTCATTCCGGACTTATTTTCAACTTCATCAATAAGACGATTAATTACCGCCGTTTTAACATCAGATCGATCTTGTGAGGCAATTAACTCATTAATTGTATTCCATTTTGGTTCTCTATATAGGTTTTTATAAATTCGCAAAAACTCTAGTTGCTCTTTGGTCAGTCCTGAATTTTTAATCGAATCAGGGGTAACCTTTAATTCTACAAGAAACCTTAATGCCTCATGCACTTCTCGCTTTGTAAATTTAAATGATCTTCTTAGATAATCGTTTTCAATCTTCTGGATTTCTTCTGATAACATGACAAATTGTTCAATCATGTTTTCAATATCATCGGCCCATGGTTTATATAATTCTCGAATAAAGCCGTCAATCGTATCAAGATATTGAAATGTTCGGCGTTTATAGCGAGCTTTAAGGCCTTCAACCAAGGTTTGCGAAACACATAAATGACAGTAATCCTTAATCTCATCCCAGAAGGAAGTCCTATTTAACATAAAAGGATTTTCATAGGTATATACCTTCATTTAGTCACCCCATTTCGATCAAGCGCTGCCAGCAACACTTTGAGGAAGTCGGTTTATAGAAGTAGACAAATTTACGAATAGCTCGTGTTATGGCAACATATAGAATTCGCGTTTCTTCTTTCTTTTTGGACTCTGCTTCTGTGCTTTTTTCATCATTATAATAATTGTTATTTATAGTTTTCCTTCTTTCTGTAACGCCGTCATCTATACGAAGAGAAATCCCCAGTTTGTCGTCGGAAAAATGGATCACTTCTGTAATTCCCTCAGCTTTATATCCAGTTATATCTTTGTCTCCAAAAGGCATGATCACGGTGTGAAATTCCATGCCCTTTGACTTGTGTACAGTCATACAAACGACGTCACTATGTTCCGTCAGATTAGAATCACGACTCTCTGCTGTTTGTTTCGTAGTAATCATGATACGCAGATATTGTTCTATCTTATTTAGAGATAAATAGTCGGTCTTAGAGATCGACACTAAGTGCTCTAAAGCCAAGTCCAAATTACGTTTGTAAAACCTAGCTGCAGCTCTTTGATCGTTTTCTGCATCATATTTCATTCCATATCGAATCCAAGGTTTAACGTTACTGATGATTGACCATATGACACTTAGAGCCGGTTCACCCCGCAAATTAGCGATATATTGCTTCCATTGAACTTTATCAATTGGCGGATTTTCACTGAAATATTGGATGCGCCGAGCTTCTCTTTCCTCTTCACTTCCAGTTTCATTTATTAAGAAAGCAAGATCTATCTTTGATAAAGTATGATCTGCATATGGCGTTGTATAAAGATTAGCTAAATATTCAGGACTGCGATGATAGAGCAGTGCCAACACTAGTTTATACAAATCAAGGACCGGTTCTAATTGGAACAAATCGCCGCCCGAATCGGTTTCAACATAAACAGATCCTTGCAAGATCCCACGTACTAGTTCAATTTGATAATTATCTCGAACTAATATAGCTATTTTGTCATTTCTACTCCTTTGCTCCCGAGGTGGCAGTTGATCGATCTCCTCTTTAACTACACGAATAAATTCTTGATTGAAACGCTCAGCTTCCCACGACTTTCCAATTTCAACCTTGCGAAAAACCTGTCCATTTTCCGGGAATCGTCTTTGGCCTATTAACTGATCAGAGTCTGGGTTATAGACAAGTAAACCCTCTTCTCCCCACCGAGCGAATCTGTCCTCGAAGATCTCTAACAATTTAGTATCAGTCCGATAATTTTTCTGGAGTGAAAACTCAAGCCCCCACTTCTTAGGATCATCACCGATTAATCGGTCAAAAGCCCTCTCCTCCGCACCTCTAAATCGATAGATACATTGCTTAATATCACCAACAACAAAGAAGTTAAATCCGATACGATTTTGAAATGATTTTATAAGATCGATCTGAACATTATCTGTATCTTGAAACTCGTCAATAAATACATACTTAACTTTTCCTCTATATTCCTCTAAGTCAGAAAACTCATTCGTCAACCGTTTTAAGTTAAGGATCAAATCGCTAATTCGAACTTTGTTTTCTGAGGCAAGGCGTTCCCGCATTCGGTTCTCCGTATTTTTCAGCACTGTCGAGATCAAATTCCCCCAATTTCGATCGTCCCATTCGCCCCAATCTAAAGCATCATCCGTGTAATCTATGTTATGGTTTTCAAGACGATCCATGAGATCATTTAATCTTTTTTTCAGTATATACATATCCACGCCTAATTGTTTGATTGCAGAGTGCTGATTCCCCAATTCATTTGATAGAAAACTATTGATTTCGTCCTCTAAGATTTGATTTCGTTCATGTTTACCTGAAACAATGGCCAAGTCTTTCCCTAAACCTAGCTTTGGTGCAAACTTTTGTAGGATTCTTTTGGCCAGAGAGTGAATCGTGGATATCCGCATTCCGTCCACGGCTTCGATCATTTCGAAATACATATAATCATTTGTGAGTAAATAATAATCCTGGAAATTTTTCTTGATGCGCTTCTTCATCTCATCGGCAGCTTCATTAGTAAATGTGATCAAAAAAATGGCATCTGATAACGATTTCGCATCCAGGTCTTCAGCATATGTCAAATAGTTAATTCTTTGTACCATGGAGAAGGTCTTTCCTGTACCTGCTCCTGCTTTGACGACGATATGCTGCTTGATTGGTGCATGTTCTATTTTATATTGTGAGTAGTTAAATGCCGTTCTACGATCGGCCTCTTGCAAGAAAGAGTCAAACTCTTGCACAGCTTCTTTAGAACCATCGATAATCACAATTGGTTTGTCTGTTTCATATTCGATTTGATATAAGTAAAATTGAAAAACAGAAGACTCCCAATTACCTTCATGATCTTGAAGGCGGAAACGATGGTCTAAATTGCGTTCCCTAATTTTATCCCAAACCTTCTGCTTCGCCGCTTCCATCTCTTCATTGGTGCGGTAAAAAGCAATAATCTTAACACCGTTACACCATAGCTGCACAAGTTCATCAGGATTACGATAAGGATGCTGCTCATCTAAAGAAGAAACATAGGTTAGGATTGAGTAATGCTCTCTCTTATTATTTACTGAATTAGTTGATTCATTGGTTTCTTCCATTTTTACCTTGTCCATAGATTTTTTTATCTGTGCCCAATCTCTTCGCTCAATGATGCTTCGTACTGTAATGAAATCTTCCTCTTCAAATGCATGCGTGATCCAAGCTGCCCTTCTTTGCTCTTCTATGATGTTGAAGAGTTTCTCTTCCAGTCGTTCTCGGTTTTCTAGATCTTCTGCTAGGATGGCGTCTTCTAATCTACATATGACTGTTAGGCCTAAGTCAATAAAATCTTGCTTAGAAATATTGGGGTAACATACCATGGATGCTACCACCCAATTTTTATCTACATGTTTTATAATCTCATTTCGTAAAGCAAAAGAAAATCTTCTTGCTTGTTTATAAGGTGATGTCTGAGGGGGTCTTCCATTTTTAAGTATTATCGTATTATTATCTCGCACCTCACGAATTGTTTCTCTGCTGTATGACTTTATTTCGACAGCAACAATCCCTTTATCTGGTACGAGAATATAGAGATCACATTCTTGCACTCCTACATTGTAGTTGAAGTAACAATAGTATTGATCAGGCAAGGTCTCTTTTAATGTTTTGTATACTTTCTTTTCAGATCTATGATTTCCGATGAAATTTTCAGGGAAAACAACTGCCATTACTCCACCTCATCATCTTCTACATATGTGATAAACAGTTCTTCCCGCGCCCTAGTCATAGATACATAATTTAAGCATTCGATCTGCTGTTTTCTTTGGTTTTCATAGTAATCATCGTGATCAGAACTGCTGTATAGCAGATTGATTTTGTCGAAATGTGTCATTATGACAACACGAAACTCCAACCCTTTACATCCATGTAGTGTGGAGATGCATACCCCTCTTCGTTCCCCAGGTATGGTATCTCTCTTTAACACTACATGAGGAATTTCTTCATAATCTAGGATTCCCGCAATCCGTTGTTCGTCAGTCGGTGTAATAATACATATGTCATGGGGGTGAAATCCTGGGCGTGCCAGTAACTCTTTTATCAATTTAACAAGGTAGTCGTACTGTAAACGATTGGTATTAAACTCTCGAATCGTAGGTTCAGGACCGCTCAATAGGCTTTTATATTCTCGGATATGATGTTTCTCCATTGATGTATCGATAAACTGAAGGTCCGCATATTCACGAATTTGTTTTGTTGTTCTGTAATTCAAACTTAGATAATATGTCCGTCCGACTATGTGAATCCCAGCATCACGTTTCCAACTCATTAACCTGAATATGCGCTGATTTTGATCAGACAAAATCATCAAATTATTGCTCTCACCATAAGATAACAATGATAATGCACGTATTTTTACAGCGGTTAAATCTTGAGCCTCATCTATAATGATCGACGCATATTGTTTCGGTATAGCTCCACTCGTTACTGCTTTTATAATCATGTAGGCTAGATCTTCGAAATCAATATATCCTTGCTCGTTTTTTAGCTTCATCACGCGTTCAAAAAATGTCCAGACTTTTTCTCTTGCACTAGCTTGCAATGCTTTTCCTAATCCTTCGCGCGATACTGATCTGTACTCATCCCATGTGCGAATCGCCTTACCCTGGATAATTTCTTCGTATTCCTTTTGGTAAAAAGAAAGCGGTTCGGTAGGGTTCATTTCTTGATACACTTGCCTAATGATTCCACGAACTTTTTCTACATTTATTTCAACCTTATTAGATAACAAACCGTAGTTGATCGCTAATGAACGAAGATACGCATCAACACCTTTTACATCGATTCGATGTTCAATTTTTTTGGATTTCGTGATTTTCTCAATCTTCTTTTCTAAATACCTGGCCAACTTACGGCTAAATGTACAGATCAGAACTTTGTCTTGCTCGTCTTGAAAAACATTCTTCACTAAATGAACAGCTCTGTGTATTGCCACGACTGTTTTTCCGGTACCTGGTCCTCCCTCAACTAAAACCGGACCATTATAATTAGAGCGAACTAAAAATTCTTGTTTAGGATGCAAAAACCATTTCCATTTTTCATTGGAACCATCTATGAGTTCTTGAAGTTCCTCGGAATCCTCTAAAATATAAAACCTTCTCTTAGAATCTTTGTGTGTTAAAGCTTGTTCAATACTATCATCCTCAGTATGCCCTTCGTCTGTCAATTCTGCGTAAACTTCTGTTAATGATTTTGAACCTGTGGCTAAATCGAGTATCGCTTCCTGTAGTTCTGGTAATAGGTCTTCAATCGCAAAGATTAACTCATCTTCGTCATCTATTTTCATCAAGCGATGCGCAATTGTTTCATGAATACCTAATTTTATTAGATCCTTAGCCTTTAAACCCCGATTTGACAAAATTGATCCTGTTTCTTGTTCATATGCATATGAATCATAAATTGATGGGCGTTGTTGTACAATATTCGTGTTGTTAATATACAAAGAACCGAATTTACTTTTCTCGAGAAACCTTCCTTCTGCCCATTTATAAGCCTGATCATGATGATCCACATATAGGAGAATGTAGTTATTCCCATTTTGGGAGAAGATGAGTCGAAGATCTTGATCAATACGAGCTGATCGGAATGATGGATCACAGTTGGTGCGATCCAAATCGTGAACTTGAAAACCATTTCCTCGCGGATCTTCAGCGAAGCGTTTTATACTTTGTCGCACCTTCCTTTGAGACTTTCGATCCAGATTCCAAACAGCATCAAGGAACGTATCCGATATAATCACTTGATGGTTTATTTTCATGACGATGGATCACCTGTCTTAATTAAGGTTTTTAGAATTCAAATATTATGATAACAACTATATCAAATTTATCATTTCGCAGTAACTAATAGTGCATATTGGTGTTTACAACATTTGTACTATAACTATTATACCGTCACCTACGGATTCTTCTTAGCGAATAGATGTTCTATATATCTCAATTATTGGACTCGTCGATCTTCCCACTTACCATGGTTGATCAACAATTCTTTCAAAAGTCCGTATAAGTTCTCATGACATCTTTTGCTATATAAATTCTCTATCCTTGCTTCGACACTGAATCTCCGGAGGAAAATTTCACTCCTCCTCCTAACGATTTATTTACTGTATAAAAAACGCCAGGATGTAAATTCCCGACGTTTTCAACCGCTACGATTCTAGAATTCTAGGATTCATTCATGTGCAAATTTTATTGTAATCAGTTTAGTGCTGAGATAATTAGGATCTATCATGTTTTCTCAATAACAGTGATTGAAAATGCGGCTTTCCTTCTCCCATATCGACTGTATGGAAATCCTCTATGATGAATTTACGCTTAACGATTTGCACCAGATCTTCATCTTTGTACATGGCGAAGAAACGTTTGGGCTCGTAAGTATCATCCTCCCAGATCCCTTCCGTATCCTGCCCGCCATACACACCGTAGAAGAACAGCCCATTCGGCTTCAAGACCTTCAGGATCTGATCCAATACATGATCAAGATCTGCCTTTGGAACATGGAGCAAGCAATTCAGTGCATAAACTGCATCAAAGTGTTCTTCCGGGAAATCCAACTCATAGAAGTCCATGCAATGAGCTTTCAAGCCTTTATCCCGGCAGAGCCTGACCATCTCCTCAGACAAGTCTATACATACGACATCCAGTCCCTGCTGCTGGAAATAAAGGCTGTCCCTGCCCGGACCGGCACCGATCTCTAAGATTGCGGTTCGCTTCTCTTCTTTAAGCCGATTTAGGAAGTTCTCACGCTCATTAAACTTCCACGGTTCCATTTCGGATTTATCACGCATTTCAGCATGGTTGTTGTAGGATTGTTTTAATAGGGATTTCATGGATACACCTTCCAAAAAATCATCATATTTATTACATATAATACTGATTAAGTAATAGAGTAATTCCTCGCACTCACACTACTAAGGCATTTGCTATTATTCTATCATGACCTCTTTTATATAGGAAATTCTTTTCAACAACATCTCCCCATCCCCTCCCCCTCTCTCTGTCGTATAATATCAGCAGATAACATTATACGATCCTAGAGAAAGGAACTAGTCGCCTTGCTTTACTATCTGGAACCCATTTACATCGCTTTGAGCTTGTTCATCGTCATCGCGGTCTTGATCTTCATTCCATGGCTGATCTATATCTATCGCCGGTTCGGGTATTTCCCTTTCTCTACGACGATCATCGTGTTCTCCTTCATTTTCTATTTCATGGCGGCGCTGTTTCTGACGATGCTGCCGATGCCCGACACCCGGCACAATTGTACAGATGTTACGATTACACAGCCCTATTCGCTGAAACCCTTTCAGTTCATCGAGGACATCAAGCGGGAGACGCGCGTGGAGTGGACGAATCCCTCCACTTACGCCTATCTTCTGAAGGAGCGTGCCTTCCTTCAAGCCTTCTTCAACTTCCTCCTGCTTATGCCGCTGGGTGTCTATCTGAGATACTATTTTGGTACCCGCAGAGCATGGTGGAAGGCGCTGCCGCTGATCGCAGGCGTAACGTTGTTCTATGAGGTGACGCAAGCTACCGGCATCTACGGCTTCTTCGACTGCCCTTACCGCGTATTCGATGTCGATGACCTCATCCTCAACACCGCAGGCGGCCTGCTGGGCTTCTTCCTCGCTCCGATCATCTTAGCGCTGTTCCCTTCGCGAGCAGAAGTCCATGAGAAGGCCGAGCAGCTCCTGGCCAGGGATGAAGTGCGCAATATGGCGGTCCTGCTGGCGATGGCGATCGATCTCGCCTTCATCCGGATGTTCGTCGAACTGATCTCATCCATATCCGGCTATACGGATGCCTGGAGCCGATTCATCGTCCACACGCTCATGCTCATCCTATGGCTGGCGATCCTGCCGGCGATGGGCAAAGGAGCTACCTTCGGCACGAGGATCCTGCGTTTCCGCTATACGGGGGAGCGCCTGATCATCGGTCTTGTGAAACGCACGCTTGCGGTATGGCTCGTATTTGCGCTGCAATTTACGTCCTCGATCCTAAGTGAGATTCAGCTGGAGACAGGATCTAGTGAGAATTTTACCAGACTGATGAACTTATTTGAGTTTGTCGGCTCAAGCCTGCTCGTCCTGATCCTGTTCCTCCACGTGATCATCGTCCTGCTGAGCAAAGAGAAGCGCCGTTTCTACTTCGATGCCTATGCGAAGCTGTCGGCGACGCGCAGACCGAAAGATGAATCCATCGCCAAGGATCGAGACTAGCACGGCTTCAACAAGAGGAGGGATCGCCGGCAAGGCAGATCCCTTCTCATACGCTCTATTATAGATTCACATCCTGAACACCCTCGTATCTCCGTTATCTGCGTCAATGCCAAGCACATGCCAGCCCCAGACCCTTCTCCTGCTGCACATTATCTCATCTCATTATCTCATCTCATTATCTCGTTTCATTATCTCAGCTCTCGCTCGCTACCTGGCTCAGCTCTCGCTATCTCGCTGTCATCCTCTGCATGGCTTGTTCGGCTGCCATCGCTTCTTCCTTCGTCCGATGGACGGTGCCGTGCGGATGCTCCGGCGGTGCGTAGATGGAGTACAGCTTCAGCGGCTTATCGCCGACATTGATCACATTATGCCATGTGCCGGCAGGGATCATAATCGCGTCTCCATCTTCCACCCGGCGCTGAAAGTCCAATCTTTCCGGACTGCTCCCCATTTGAACCAGCCCCACCCCGTTCTCGATGCGGAGGAACTGATCAACATTCGTATGTCTTTCGATGCCGATGTCCTGCCTTACTGGGATACTCATCAATGTCACCTGCAGATGATTGCCCGTCCAGAGCGCACTGCGGAAATAATTGTTCCTCTCCGCCGCTTCCTCAATGTCAACCACATAGGGATTCGGCCCGTAATCCCTGCGCAGATCCGTGCTTTGTGCCTCTTGCCTTATATAACTTTGACCCTGCCACGGTCCCTGCTGTGGAACCTGTGTCCAGTATTGCCGAGCGCCATGCGCAGGGTGGCGCCATTGATAGTGGCCATAGGAATAGTGATACATGTCTCGTTCTCCTCTCTCCAGTCTAATCATCGGATTCGGGCACGAAGCTTAAGGCTGCTCCGTCCCCTTTCTGTACCATACTATGCGGCTTTCACCCATAGGCAACTCCACATTGAACAAAATAGGCTAATCTCTTTTAAGACAAAGCCGAATCCATTACTTCCAGCGATTTAATTCACTCACTAACTGGTAAACCGTTGTTGAGGATTCCCAATTCGACGGAGGCCTGTCGCCATAATTCTTTTTCATTAATTCAAATCCCCATCTCGCATTTTGAATCGCCGTGTCCGTTTTTTCCAATAGCAGCTTTATGATTGACTCGTCTGCCTTTTTGTATGTTTTCCCCAATAAATTGGTGAGCTTTTGTTTATACTGATTGCGATGCAGGGGGGCTGTCATTTTCTCGAAATGCAAGATGAACCAAATTTCAAAGGCCTGGTTAGAGTACGCTGTTCCAACGCGATTTTTTTCTGCTAATGCAATAGCCCGATCGTAGTCAACATAATCATCTTTATCAAAAACCGCCCACACTTGTACATATTTCCCTGTGTTTTTTTCCTCGATTGCCCGTTCTACTAACTGCAAGGGACTTAAGGCATTTTGGATCGTTTTAACCTTGATTTTCCCTAATGATAATTTAAATTGATTAAAATAGATTTTCTCAGTCTCACCTACACATATGATAAGAATCGTATCCCTTTGCGTACGCGATTCTGATTTTCGTCGGCGGTAAGTTGTCAATCTGCGAGTGGAACTGCGCGCCATAAACTCACACCTTTTTTATTACATCTTTAAACGGAACTGCGCCGTAGACCCCGAGCAGATATTTCTTTAACAAAGGATCATTTTTTCTAACATTCTTAAATTCTGCTAACGAGTAAAGTTCGCTTGCTCCCGTTTCGTCTTTTTGCATGAACCATATTTGATCCCGACGGACATCCTCCTCAAGCAATAACACATTATGAGTGTTGCATATAAGCTGTCCATTTCCTTTATTCGCATCAAGCGAATGGAATAAATTTAAGATGTGGCGAACGATCAAGGGATGTAACTTTGAGTCGATTTCATCAATAATCAAGACCCCGCCTTCCATCAGAGTCTTGATGATCGGACCGATTAATTCGAACAGCTTAATCGTTCCCGATGATTGATATACAAGGAAAGGAAGGCTGACCGTACCGACAACACGGTCTTCCGAATCATACACCTTGTGCAGTGTTTTAACATCTACAACTTGCTTTCTAACATTCAGTCGGATCTCTGTAGCTGCAGTTTTTAAAGGAATTCTGCTGTTTTTTAGCAAACGTTTTTTTTCCGCATCTGAGATCTCCAAATCTTGTATCTCATATTCAAAATCGTCAATACCAAAGTCCGCATTTTGCAGAAACAGGAGCACTAAATTCTTATATTGTTCATCTTCACGCATAAGATTTATGGTATATCCCGGAGAAATATCTTCATCCAATATAATCATGAGATCAGCAAACCAATGAAATATACGCAGAGCTTCTGTAACATTAAACATTGCAGATAGCGTTAGGAATAGGGCATTTTCCCTTGTACGTTCACGAAGATCTTCGTGTTTTTTCCACGCGCCATGCAGCGTGATGGATTCCCAATTGGGCCCTGTTCGTTCAAAGACTTTTGTTCTTCGGTGTTTCTTTTTGTCCAACCATTCATGGATTACTTTACCGTTCAAAATTTCAAAACCGTAAGTCCAAGTAATATCCTCATCTTGAATGACAATTTCAAATGAACTCGGAATCGAATCGCCGTCTTGACTAAAGCGAAAATAGTCGTTTCTTTCGGAAATTTCATCATCTATTACTGAAGATGTTACCATTCTTTGCATATACTTAAGTGCTTTAAATAGATTGGTTTTCCCGCTTCCATTAGGTCCGAACAGCAGAGCACTCTTTAAAATTCTCTTTCCATGATATTCAAAACTATTAAAATCTATGTATTCGTCTTTATTAGTAGCTTCCATACTCAAAACGACCTGATCACGAAACGATCCAAAATTCTTACAGCTAAAAGCCACGAGCATCATGAACGCCTCCCCGACGTTTATAGTCTAATATTAACTTTTATTATTGACATATTCAATGTTTATATCCCTTTTTCGAATATTTTTTTCAAAATAATTATTTAAGAATCATGTTTTTCATTGGTACCAAACGTTGATAAGAACAACAAGGGACATCACCGCGATGTCCCTTGTGATCTCCTCTCTAACTCTTCACCCACACATACAGCGCTGGATGCTTCAGGCCGCTGGCAGCGCCCCCGCCTGCCCAGAGGCGCTCTGCTTCCGCCGCTGCTTCCCCCGTTTCTTCTCCCCGCTCCGCCGTATCCCTCGTACCTTCTCGCACGCTGAATACGAGCTGATCCCAGATCACATCGATCGTTTCCTCCGGTTCGTATACGGTCCACGTGTTCGTATTCAGAGGATCCTCATAAGCAATCACACATTCCGCAGGGAACAGGGATTCTCCATGTTCGGAGCCGTTAAACATATAGTAGATAAGAAGCGGCTGCAAGAGATGGCGATACCCGCGGAATGGGGAAGCTTGATCGCTGTTCGCCGCGCTCTCTCCGATCCGGCCTTGCTCCCGCAAACGCCAATATTCTGCGATCATCTGATCCAGTTCTTCAATCCCTATACCCGCTTCCCGGCAGACCTTCACAGCCCCGGCACGAGTAAGTCCGTCGATAAGCATGGGGGAGTCCTTCGCGAAGTTATAGAGCGCATACCCCACATCGTTCAGATAGATCTCGCTTTTCGCTCCAAGCGGCAAGATGCTTCTTACGCCGATGCTCTCTGCTAGGCTTACGATCTCCTCAACCTCCAACTGCCCCAGGGTATAGACGCCCAGATCAGGCGGCAGCTGACCGTATTCCCGCGTGTATCCCACGCTTCTGATCCTGCCTTGCATCGCCTGTCGGTCCCTGACTAAGACAAGCATCAATTTGAGCAGGAGCTTATTTCTGTCCTTCGTATCCATGTTCGGCCTCCTATCGATCGGATCGGATCAACTCGAATGAAAATTTCCACCATATTATAACATAAGTCACACTCCATCCAAGGGCCGAATCATGATCTTTGTCACAAAATATCCTAACCAGAAGAGACCTCGCATCCGAGGTCTCTTCTTCATTCATCGTATTCAATCTTCTCCAGATACAGGCCGTATGCGTCCGCCAACAGCCCGGTCCGTGCCCGGTCTTTGCTCGCGATGATGTCTGGAATCTCATCGGGGTCTTTGTTGCCTATGCCCACTTCGATCAAGGTGCCGACGATCTTCCGCACCATATTATAGAGGAAACCATTGCCGCGTACCCGAATATCGATCATCCCATGTGCTTCTTCGATGGTCAGATCATAGACGGTCCGGACGGTTTTCTTCTTATGAGCCTTGGCATTGGAATAGGCGGTGAAGTCATGTTCGCCGAGGAAATGTTCCCCCGCCCGCCTCATCGCCTCGAGATCCAGCTTCTTCTTCACATGCATACTGTATCTGCGCATGAAGGGGTGGCTGTGCCCTTCATTCCATATTTTGTATAGATAGGTTTTCGCTTTGGCGTCGAAACGTGCGTGGAAATCTTCCGGAACCCGCTCTACACTAAGGATGCTGATATCCGCAGGAAGCCGATGGTTGAGCACATTGCGCAACTTCACCTCAGCAACATCATCCTGCAGCTTCACATTGGCGACTTGACCGAGCGCGTGCACGCCTGCATCGGTTCGGCTGGCGCCGATGATCGTCACCGGCTGACCGGCCATCTCGGAGATCACCTGCTCGATCCTCCCTTGGATCGTGTTCTCTCCTCCGCCTAGCCGCTGCCAGCCTTTGTATCGATTGCCGTCATACTGGATCGTCAGTCGGTAATTATTCATGCTAAGTCCCTGCCCATCGATCATGATCTTGTTGTGGATGCACATACTTGCGCATAAGGATTACCAATATATAATAGACGGTCCAGAGGCTTGTAGCAACTGTGATCATGCCGAGGTGTGTGTCAAGCAATTGTGGGCAGCCTTCTAAGTTTGGTGAAAACTCATGTTTCGGACCCAATCTTGGCAGCGCTTT